>JABCZU010000022.1 GCA_013289515.1 Candidatus Babelota bacterium
ATCTCTGGGTGCTTATCAACAAATGCCAAAAGGGTATTGTCATTAGTGCCGGCAAGCACGGTTGAGACATCGTTGTTTAGACCAGCGTCCAGCGTGGGTTGAAACAGCGTAATAAGCTTGCGAATAAGCACTGGGCTGGCGATAAGCAATGCCTGCTTAGCAACTTCGCGCAAGTCGGCATTTGGGATGTAGGCTTGTAATAAATCACGGCTTGGTTGGTTATTTGCGGCTATCACAGACGCTTGCTGAAGCTGCGTGCGCATCATGCCGTACATCGAGTGTGATACATTCTTTTTTACCACCAGATCTTTTGCATACAGCAGTGAGCAGCATGCCATGATGGCAACGCCTACCGTGTTTTTGATCATGCCGGTAAGGTACAGTGTTGTACGTATATTCAGACGCGTTATCAGTGCAGGTAAGGTTACTGGCGCAGTAGCAGGATTTTTAAAGAATTGTTCCATAGCCATAAGATAATCGTTAATCAATTCGGCATCTTGGCCTGTTTGTTGTTGGCGCCAGAGAATAAAACTCTGGTCGGTCGTTAACGCTTTGTGTTCTTGGTACAGCGTGCCGGTTGCCGCTCCATAAGTGGTTATAAGATTATGGGTGAGCACTCGTTCCTGTAGCCCATCGATAAGCAGCTGCGTGGTATGAGCAAAAAGACGCTTAACCGCGCTCAGTGGTTCATCCTTAATGGTGGCATTATAGCTGATGATCAGGTCATGCTGTAAAACTTTGAGTGATTGTACCAGCTTGACGATATCATCGGCTTGGCCATTGATAGCCAGGTGGTGGTAGAGCCCAAGGCACGTTAGATACCGGTCTACCAGCGCAGTACATTCATCGGTGGCGTACAAATCTTGTGAGACCATGGCGTATGCCTGTTGCGCGCTGCCGCTGAACCAGCGAACAGTGCGCCAGCTTGATGGGCCTATTGGCAGGGATTTGATAATAGCCGTAGTAAGTGCTTTATTATCAGGCATGGTGCCAATACTTGCATTGCTAGTGATGGCTGAATAGCGCTCTAATAGATCTTGGTATACCTGTAAAATTGTGTACTGGTGTTGATGGGTATTCAGGCGCACTGGTGTGATGTTAGCTGTCGCAGCCATCTGCGTTATGATATGCACTTTTATAAATGTGTTTTTCAGGCTGGACAGCAGCGCTTCAAGTTCTTTATGCGTGTTGGCCATGACTGGTAACAAAAACGCATTCATTTCAGCGTCAGCCGTTGTTGGGGCGATACTTCTTTGCAGCAGCATAATCAGACCATCTGTGCGGGCCCTCTCTGCTTGTAGGGCGAACATGAACAGGTCATACTGCTGTTTTTCTGACGGGCTAAATAGCGCTGGAGCAAATGACAAGGTAATATGCTGGTCAATCGCGTGTTGGGTATGTTGCGCAGCCTTAATTAATGCCGTAGTATTGCGGCTTGCGGCTGGATTAGCCGCGATTGCTTCCTGAGCAACCGGCGGCGTTTCTGGTTCTTGTAATGGAGGATATGATGCATGAGTGTGTGTGTTTAGGCCTAAGAGCAAGACATTAAGGAACAGCCTTGGTAAGAAGCGTGGTGTGTGTAGTCGTGTGTGCATCATATCTTCCATTTATTTTCTACCTACTCACCACCAAAAAAAGCGGGATTCGGTTCCTCTGCCACTTGGTCATACAATGGCACCAGGATTGGTACGTACTGTTGTATAAGATAGCGATAAATCAATTGATGACGATTGTCGTGCGATTGGAACTTTTTAACAATACCACGCAGCGCATTAAGTAAATTATTGCGTACGTTGCTATAGCGCTGGTTGTCTGCAACCATGCTTATTGCAAATTCTTGAATTTCTGGATTATTGCGCAACAGTGAACCAGCAGCATTGCCGTCAATAGGACCACTTAAAAGATCGCCGGTTGTCATTTCTAATTGTCTAAACTGTGCCAGCATTTCATTATCCATGTCTTTAGCACTACGCTCACGATAGGCGGTCAGCGTTTTCATATTCGCGTTTTCTTCGCGTATACGGTGTGCCTGCATCACAAGATTTTTATAATAGGCTTCGTACTTTGGTTGCAGCATGCTTACAAATTCCCAATAGGATGAAAGCTCTTGATAGCCCGGGATTGACGTGTACTGAGCAAGTTTCTCATTAAGATCTGTCTGGATAGTGAGGGCCTCATTGTGGTAAGTGTTTGCAAGAGCATGACGCATAGCAAGGCGGCTGCCTAATGGTATCACGATGGTAGTAGGTCTTGCATGTAAGCCGACATTTTTTTGTAGAGTGCTAATCTGCTCAGCCAGCTCCTGTGGAATTGGCATGCCTTGGACCTTGAGCCGCTTGACCAGGATTTGCAGTTCCTGCAGGGTCTTTCTTTGCTCAGCAATGGTTGTTGCTGAAGGCTCAGGTGCTTGTGCTGTGGCAGCAGGCGCTTGCTCAAGCCGCTCAGCCTTAAGCTGGGCGATCTTGTTAGTAATTTCATCAATATCGTTCTGGAGGCGGGTAACTGCTTTAATGTTGCCCCCCATGGCGATCTGTTCCAGCCGTTTGATCATCTGCTGTGCATTAGTACGTTCCTGTTCTAGTGCCGCGATCTGCTCATCACGTGCATTGTGCTCAAGCGTCTCCTGGGAAAGCGTGGTTGATGACGCCTTAATTGAAGCCATTGTGGCGCTCAGTCGTTTGGTTGAATTTCTACCCACCTCTGTTTTGAGGAAGGCCTTAACCAGTCCCTTTTGGCGCTCGCGTTCGTTCCAGGCGTTTTGATAATCAATTGCCTCTTGCGGATTAGCTTTAAAGTATTTTTTGCGAGCAATATTATATTCTCTAAAGGCCTGGACGAAGGTGTTGCCTATCAGAACGATATTTTGAGCCATGTCCTCATAGGGAGCCACTGAGCAAATCCAGTATTCATGTGGATTAATGGTAACCAGGACTAGCGTAGACGGCTTGCTTATTGCGTTCAGGGCATCTTTAACAGCTACTGGCAGGCCCTCCGTTGTATTCCAATTGCCGGATGCATCACTGGTAAAGGTCGCGGTTCCGGCCATATTTTTGGTCAGACCTAGGCTTTTGGTTGCCTGGGCGTCCCCACCAGGAATAACCATAAAATCTGTTTTAATCAGTGACTGAAAGTCTTCGTAATCGACAGTTTTAATAAATGATTGTTCAATGTATGCATCAATGGCCGCATCGCGGTTCTCTGGCGTTGCCTGTTGAATGGCGCCGTAGAGTGCATCCGCTGCCTTTTTATCGCTCAAAGCAAAAATACTCAGGCTCCGGGTAGCCGTGGTATTTGTACCTGACAGTGGCGTGGCAACACCAAGCTGATTTTTCCAGGTGTCTATGGTGGCCAAAAGGCCTGGGGCCAGGGTGTTAATCTGGGCAAACATAAACTTTGGCAGATAGGAGGAGATTGGCTGGCTGAAATCAAATATTCCGGTATTCTCTGTTAGACTAAGGCGCATCATGAGACGCGAGAATTCAGCCTGTAGGTAATGCGGTTCAGTTTCATGGGTCCCCTCTTTAACGAGCAATAACAGCTTGATGAAGAAAAGGTTAATAGGCTTAAGCTTGCCCTCAATGATCCACTTGAGAAGTTCAATACCCTGAGCGTGCTCAAGCGCCTTTTCCAGCACCAAATCTTTGCCAAGCTCTATAGCCAGGTCCTCTAGGGTGATAGGATTGGCTGAGTCAGCCGTTCTTTGGATTAGTACGGGGGTTGCAGGGAAGGGCGAAAAGATGTCACCAGCGCCGCCAAATCCCCAATTGATGGTGATCTCTTTGCCAACCATAGGCAGTGCAATGGTGATCTCTTGGGATAGATGGTAGTTGAGGTCTAAAAAGCTCCCCAGTACTTTCTTGCCCAGCGCCGTCATGAGTTCGACTTTGGCGTTGTATGCTTCACTGGCGATTTGAGTAGGCTTGACCTGTGCCGCATTTGCATATGGAGTGGCACATAGGGTTGTAAGCAAGGTGGTAAAAAGATAGGGCATTAATGCCGTGTGTTGTTTGTTCATAAAAAACCCTTCGATGTTTGGGTACACTTTAGTAAATACCTTGCCGATCGTAACAAAAAGTTGTCGATATTGCAAGGCGTTGTTTTTGTGCCAGGCCGATCAGTGCATAATTACAAGATAATCTTTTCTATTTATAAATAATGAGGGGCAAGGAGAAATTTTTTTCTACGAAAATATTTGCTTTTTTTGCAGCTTTTTCTTATGGTAGTGGGGTCTTATTTCAGCAAATCAATTAATAACTATAGTTATAGTAGGAGACTCTTACATGCAAAAGCATTTCTTTCTTCACCTCTTTGGCGTAGCAGCAGTAACATTATTAGGCGCGTGTGGTTGTGGTACAAGCACAGAAACAAAGGCTCCTGAGGCAACTGAAGAGCATGCTGGTCATAGTCATGACAATAATGCACAAGCCAGCAATGATGTAACAACTGAAGTGCAAGCAGTAGAGGCAGCAGATGCAGCTTCTATGGTAGCAGCAGCACAAGAAGCTACACAAGGCGAAGTGGCACAAGCTGTAGAAGCTGTAGTCGCTGAAGATCAAAAGATCTAATACGCTCTACTATTATAATAAATAGTGTGTGAAAAAATCCCCATGTACCGTTAGGCGCATGGGGATTTTTTATTTGTTGACCGTTTCAAAAATCTCTTTAAAATAATCCTGCGTTACACACCAACTAGACAGCATTATTCTAAAAAAGGTATTCATGAAGACCATAACAAAATCACTGCTCATAACTGCACTGTTTATAAGTCCACTACAACCGGTAAAGCCAACTGAAGGAAAAGAAACTGAAGGCGCAGTCATCGGTGGACTAGGCATTGGCGCAACAGCTTTGTTCATATCAATGCTAGGATTGTATAAAACAAATCTAAGCTATGAGCAACGCTTGGCGGCCTCAATCATTATTGGTATAGGTAGTGGGGGAGTATCAGCATATCTCTTGAATAAATATTTTCATAAGCTTACGCTGCAAAAAAAACTTGATGATGCAGCCAAGCGCATACTCGCCATTGAAGATGAATGGTTTTTTAAAAATAAAAACATAAGCCTTGATCAGTTCTACACGCTTGCGGTAACAAACGTTGGTACCAACTGGCCGCTTGTCATTACCGAGCAGCACCTTGCAGATGCGGCCAACAAGCTATCAGGTGCAAAAAGAGATCTGGAATCTGTGCATACTGCAACCCAAGGAAAATCGAGCTATGCAAAGCAGTACCAACATTGTGTAGCCCTCGAGCACACGGTTACCGTGCTTGAGAAAATGTATGTCAGCTATCTCAATTACATTGTTAGCCATCCGCAGTATGCGTCTCAACAAGCTGCACACCAGCGGCATGTTGAAGAGCTGCGACGCCAAGAACACATAGCCGCATTGCACGGGCGCCTAGACCGCGCGACAAGGGACGTTGGCACGCTTGAAAACAAATGGTTTTTTAAAAATAGAAATGCAAGCACCGGCGACTTGTACACACTAGCAGCCACTAACATCAATACAAATTGGCCGCTGGTCATCGCGCGGCAAAACCTTGCAAGCGCAGCTACCGAGTTGGCATCAGCCCAAGAACGTGTACAATCCGTATGGAATGAGACTCATGGAAGATCATCTCATTATGATCAGGTCAGTCAACGCTGTGCTGCGCTCGCGCAAAAAATTATTGCACTTGATGATCTTGCCACCAGATACCTCAACTATGTAGTAAATAATCCATACTATGCAGCCCAAGGGGTTCTTTATGAGAGGCACTTAGAGGAGCAACGTCGTCGTCAAGAGGAAGAACGACGCCGCGAGCATGAGCTTGCATTGCAACGAGAACGCCTGCGTCACGAACAACAAGAACGTGAGCGTAAGGAAAGAGCGGAGGCATTAGAACGCAAGCAACGACAAGAAGAGCTTGACCGGATTGCGGCACATAATGCTGCAGTTTTGCAAAGTGCATTACAGCAAAGTGCTCGACCAAACCCCGTTCATGTTACCGTAAATCAGCCGGCAGCACATGTCCCGTATGCACAAAATCCAAGCATTCCTTATGCGACCAATCCCACAGCTATTCCATACGCAACCAATCCAAGCATTCCTTATGCACAAAATCCTACAGCCATTCCATACGCACAGCGACCAAGCGCTCCATACACATCACCAGCTCAAGCACCAATCATCCAGCCATCAGCACCGCCCATGCCGGATGCACCAAGTGGCTTGTCAACTGCCAGTGGATTGCACCTGCCGGCAGATGAGATCTGTTGCATATGTTCTGATGAATACAAAGTGAACGATAGCCTTGGCATATTGACGTGCAACCACCACTTCCACCAGGGGTGTATTGCACAATGGTTGGGGTATCAAAAGAATTGTCCACTCTGCAGAACTGATGGCGTGAGCGTTGCTCGACAAGAAAAAATCTCGCGATAAAAGACTTCCCTTGCTTTACTCGCTTGCTGTGATATCTTGACGTAAGGTATGAGCTAACGCTGGACAGGAGAGAGAGGTACATGAGCAAGCCCATTGTAATAATCATTGGAACACGACCAGATGCTATAAAACTGGTGCCGGTCTATAAGGCGCTTAAAAAAGAAAACATTCCTGTTCTGTTGTGTGCAACCAACCAGCACCGAGAGCTTCTTGATCAGGTTCTTGAGATGTTTGACGTCCAACCAGACGTCTGCCTTAACATCATGAAAGAGAATCAGGATTTGGGGTATATCACCACAGCGGTGCTGACTAAAACACAAGCTCTATACGCTCAAGTTAATCCGCGAGCAGTTATGGTGCAAGGTGACACCACCAGTTCATTTGCAGCCGCGCTTTCAGCATTTTATGAAAATATCCCAATTGCGCATGTAGAAGCCGGTCTGCGCACGCATAACATCTATGCACCGTTCCCCGAAGAGGCCAATCGTCTTTTTATCTCGCGCATCAGCACACTCCACTTTGCAGCCACTGCACACAACGTTGCCACCTTGCTGCATGAGGATGTGGCCGCAGATAAAATCTTTTGCGTTGGTAATACCGTCATTGACACACTCAATCAGACCTGCGCCAAGCTGCGCGATGAACAACTGACAGTGACACCGACATTAAAAGAGCTGGTCACCGACTGCAAACAAAATAATAAACGCATGGTGCTTTTTACTATGCACCGCCGTGAATCGTTTAAGGCCGGCGCGCGCCAGGTCCTTGATACTATTGTGCAGTACGCGCAGCACCATCCTGATCTTTTTTTCATCTTTCCGGTTCACCCAAATCCGCACATACGCGACCTTGCTGGGCAGTCTGGCATTACAAACCTTGCTAATGTGTTTTGCACAACGCCGGTGATGTACAGCGATCTTATATATTTGTTGGAAGCTGTCGACCTCATCATTACCGATTCAGGTGGCATTCAGGAAGAGGCGGTTACGCTGGGCAAGCCAATGATTATTATACGAGAGGTCACCGAACGCGTTGAAGTGATCTGGGAAGGTATGGCCACGCTGGTAGGCACCGACCCGGAGGCCATACGTAACGCATTGCATACGTGGTACACAAATCAGTTTGACTATGCCCCACGTTTTGTCTATGGTGATGGAAAAGCAGCTGAGCGTATTGCGATAATCATGAATCGTTATTTTTCTAGTACCTAAGGGGAAGTCGTTATGAAGCGCATTTCTATAGTAGGGCTTGGCTACATTGGCCTGCCAACCGCAATTTCTGCCGCCCAGGTCGGCTATGATGTTTATGGCTACGACATTGACGCAGAAAAGATCAAAAATATTAATGCAGGCAATCCCACCATCATTGAGCCAGAAATTTATGAACGCTTGTGGAAAGCATTGAAGTCTGGCAACTTTAAAGCCTTTTCTGAATTGCAATATGCCGATTGTTTTGTCATCGCCGTCCCAACACCATTTAAACCGGACAATAAAACTGCCGACCTGAGCTATGTGCTACAAGCAGGACAAGCGATTGCAAAATGCCTTATGCCCGGTAACTTAGTAATTGTTGAGTCAACGGTGCCAGTCGGAGCAACAGCCACACTTGCTATGCTGCTTGAAGAGGAATCCGGCTTGAAGAATGGTATCGATTTTTTTATTGCCCACTGCCCTGAACGTGTGCTCCCCAGTAAAATTTTTAAAGAACTTGCTGAAAATGATCGCGTCATTGGCGGCATGTGTCAACGCTCGTGCGATCTTGCCCATCAATTTTATGCAAAGTTTGTTAAAGGATTTCTGCACGTCACCGATGACAAATCTGCAGAGATGGTCAAACTGATTGAAAATACATCACGCGATGTACAAATTGCTTTTGCTAACCAGGTTGATGCCATGTGTCAGCGTGCCGGTCTTGATACATACCACGTCATAGAACTTGCCAACAAACACCCGCGTGTAAAAATTCTCAACCCAACCTGCGGTGTTGGCGGCCACTGCATTGCGGTCGATCCCTGGTTTTTAGTGGAAAGTTTTCCTGAGGATACGCAATTGCTCCAGGCTGCGCGTGCTATCAATGATGCCAAGCCATACCACGTGATTGATAAAGTGCTGCGCAAGGTAGCAACACTTAAGCAGCAGGGAAATGCTCAGCCTAAAGTCCTGGCTCTTGGCCTTGCGTTTAAGCCTGATGTTGATGACATACGCCAATCACCGGCATTGCTTATTGCTCAAGAGCTCAATGAAAAAAAGGATGCCCTCTCGTTGGTTGTACACGACCACATGATTAGCAAAGAACAGATTGCCCAGCACCAGCTGGCAAGCATGCCTGACCTTTGGCAAGCAATTGCATGGGCAGATATTGTCGTTATTTTGGTCAAGCATAAGGAGTTCATGCTCATCACTCACGAGACATTACATAATAAAATCGTGATTGATACCTGTGGTTTGCTGCATGATACGCGCACTAAACAATCGCATGCTATGCTTGAGGGTGCGACAAAAACGCGTTTGGAAAATTTGTTTGGATCCTGAAACGAGCTAGACCAGGCGCTCGTCCTGAGCCTGTCGAAGGACATGAGCGCCCGTACGCTCAAATGGTTCGACCCCTTCGACAGGGCTCAGGGTGAGCGCTTTGTTCCGCTCATGCCCCTCGACAAGCAAGGCTTGCTCGGGGTCCTCGGGATATTTAAAATTATCCCGCTCATCCTGAGGAGGCTCGTAAGAGCCGTCTCGAAGGACGAACCAACCACGAGCGTCCTTTTTAACCATTAACATACATTGGGAACAGGTCTGATGAAACAAGTATTTTTAGAAAAGAGCGGCGTGGTTGTCAACAATGTCACGCCACCGCTTTTGCAAGACAACCACGTGCTTGTGCGCGTGCACTACTCATTTATTAGTTCAGGTACTGAGCATGCCACCATTGCCGCATCGTCAAAATCACTGATTGGTAAATACCTGGGCAATATTGTTGATAACACCAAAAAGTTGGTAAACACTATCAATGAGCATGGGCTGGCTGGCACCAAGGCACTCATCCAGGAAAAACAGAACAAGCTACAATCGATTGGTTATTCATGCGCTGGGCAGGTTATCGCCGTCGGTCCCCCTACTTCGCTCTTCGAGCTTCGAAGGGCGAGCATGTACCACGTTGGCGATTACGTTGCGTGTGCAGGTGCAGGCTTTGCCTATCACGCTGATGAAATTTCAGTACCAACTAATTTAGTCACAAGATTACAGGACAAAGATTCTCTCAAGCATGCAAGCATCACCACCATTGGTGCTATCGCCCTTCAGGGCATTCGCCGCGCACAGATGCAGCTTGGCGAGACAGTGTGCATCATCGGCTTGGGACTTCTTGGACAGATTAGCTTACAGCTGGCCAAGCAGGCCGGCTGCCGCGTTATTGCTCTTGATATTCAAGATGACCGTTTAGCACTGGCAAAACAGTTGGGCGCAGATCTGTGCATTAACCCCATAACGCAAGACGCATATACCATCACTGAGTTTGCGACTGCACATCATGGCGTTGACGCAACGCTGATTACAGCCGCCTCATCCACCGGTGATATTGTACAACAATCGATGCGCCTTACGCGCCGCAAGGGCAGAGTAGTTTTAGTTGGCGATGTAAAAATAGATTTTGACCGCGATCCATTTTATAGTAAGGAAATCGATTTTTTAATTTCATGCTCATACGGCCCGGGCCGTTATGACCCAACCTACGAACTTGACGGCATCGATTATCCACTGCCGTACGTGCGATGGACAGAGAATCGCAACATGGCGCACATCGTGCACTTGATAGAAAAAAAATTGCTCAATGTTGATGCGCTGATATCGCAAGAATTTGGTGTTGATGATGCTGCGCAGGCATATGATTATTTGCATAGCAATAAGGCGCTTGGTGTTGTGTTGAGGTATTATGCGGGTGGTGGTGCGCCGTTCCACCCCCTCCATTCGAACCTTCGCACCCCTCTACTCGGCTTGAAACAAGCCTCCATCGGGGCGAACGGTTCTGAGTCCCCCGATCACCCTGAAGGAGCGCAGCGAGTTGAAGGGTCGGGGCGAACGGGTCAATCCCACCGCTACCCAACAAGCGCAACCCGCGTTGGCATTATCGGCGCCGGCGGCTTTGCAAAAACAAAATTGTTACCAATAATTGCTGGTCTTGATAAAACGATAATTACGGCCGTGGTCGATGCTGATGTTGCAAATGCACAGACCCTTGCACGTGTCTACAACGCAGCTACCGTGCATAATGATTATCGCACGTTGCTGGATAATCAGGCTATAGACGCTGTCGTGATCGCAACGCCGCACGCGCTCCACACCGACCAAGCAATCGACTGCTTGGCTGCCGGCAAAGCAGTGTTTATGGAAAAGCCTGCATGCGTAACGTTTGAACAATTAGATCGCCTTAAAATATTTCTTGCCCAGCACCCTGATGCATTATTGTGCGTTGACTTTAATCGCTCGCAGGCACCGCTTATAAACAATATCAAAGCAGCACTGGAGCCACGAACAACGCCGCTGATTATAAGCTATCGTATGAATGTACCTTTTCTACCAAGTACCAACTGGCAACAGACGCCGGCCAATGGTGGACGGTTAATTGGGGAAGCGTGCCATATTTTTGAGTTGTTTTGTACGCTGACTGGCTCAACACCGCGCACCATCGCAGTCAATGGTATCAGGCATCCACACAATGATTTGATGATCACTGACAATGTTGTCGTTACCGTTACCATGCAGGATGGTTCTTGTTGCAGCCTGGTGTATACCAGCATCGGTAACAGCACTATGCCAAAAGAACGTATGGAAATTTTCTTTGATGGCAAAGCGATCATCATGGATGATTATCGCGAACTTAAGGGATATGGGCTTGCCCTTCGAAGCACGAAGAGCGAAGTAGGGCTTGCTAAAGGTTTTGATAAAAAAGTGTCGGCACAGGACAAGGGCCATGGTCAAATGCTCAAGCAGTTTTTCACGGCAATACGAACACCGGGCACTGCGTTACCAATCACTCACGAGCGCATTATTGTAGCAACAGAGATGGCGCTCATTGCTGACACGCTTGCTCGTCAGGGAGGCGGCATGAAAGACATAAACGGCTAATGGCCCATTTTGAGACAAACCGCTAGCCGTTTTTTGAATTTGTGGAAGAGTACATAGTCAGTCAATAAGGTTCTCCAAGAAAAATAGAAAGTGTTTCACATGAATAAGTTTATCGCACTCACCAGTATTGTTGGTTTAAGTATAAGCGCATCAGCCCTTGCCATGAACTCATCTTCGTCCAGTTCATCATCATCATCTTCAAGCTCATCGCAACCTCTTACATCTGAATCTGACTTGAAAAAAATGCTAGAAGGGTTTCAAGCAGCACAAGCACTTGATCAGGCAGAGACCGAGCAACGAAGGAAGAATCTTGAAGAAATATTTAAAAATATCAAGGCACCAGCACTTAATCAAGCAGCTATCCAGGCAATCACTCAACCTATAGGTGATCTTTTTGATTCTCCTATGGCTGACTTCTTTGCTTTAACGCACAAGCCCGTCCCCGGCAAGAAAGCAATTTCTTCAGCATTGTTGCCAACGCCCATTGCCCCCTACACACAGGCAATCTTACATACAACAAAGTCACTTGAACAAACGCTTTATGTCTCCGGCATGCTACCAATGCTTAAGGATGGCTCGCTTGTCCACGATCCAAAAGAAGCAACGATCTTGGCTATGAATAACATCAATGCACTTCTCAGTGAAGCTGGAATGGATTGGACCAATGTGATTGATGTTATAATCTTGGCGAGGAATATAGAAAAAGACTTTAGTATTATTAGTACAACCTATGGCAAATACCTGGATGCAGAATTTGCTGGCAAAACTAGCGTCCTACTGCCAACACGAGCGTGCTTCCAGGCAGCGCTGCCCAAAGATGCCGTACTAGAAATGAAAGTTACCGCGCATAGTAAATAGCACCCAACAGAAAGGTCGATCAATGTCACCAATAATTAATGCTACCCTAAGAAAAAATCTATTTTTGTTTGCAGCCACCTGCTTTATGGCAGTCCAAGGCTGCTTAGCCCTCTCCCCAGACGCTCGAGCAAAAGGCTTTGTGTTTCTTCATGAAGTAGATCCAACCATTAAGATTTCTTTGCGTTACGCCACCAGTGAAAACTTTGTAGCCGCTCCTGTCGATGGATACAAGCGCTCTGATGTTGCCGTCATAACCAAACAGGCAGCTGAGGCATTAAAACTGGTTCAGGCTGCCGTTAAAAAAGACGGATATTGTCTAGTGGTCTATGATGCCTACCGCCCACAGAAAGCGGTAAATCATTTTATGCGCTGGAGCAAAGATGTTGCAGATCAAACAAAAAAATCACAGTACTATCCTCGTGTGGATAAAGCCAAAGTGTTTGAGCTCGGTTATGTGGCAGAGCGCTCCGGGCACAGCAGAGGCAGCACGGTGGACCTTACGCTGATTAAAATTGGGAATTCAGTAGATGCAATTCAGGAAAAAAAGCGAACGCTCTCAGATGAATTTACCATCACTATTTTAGATGATAAAACCGTTGATATGGGTTCCTCCTTTGATTTATTTGATGCTGCATCTCACCATGAAAATGATCTCATTGATGACAAGTTTAAATCGCAAAGAGAATACTTAACAAATGCGATGACAAAATTCGGCTTTAAACCCTATGCCAATGAGTTCTGGCATTTTACCCTCAAAAACGAACCGTATCCCGCATCAGAAGACAGCAGTTACTTTGATTTTGATATCGAATAAGAGAAAAAACCCGCAAAAGGGCTATGCGTTTGCTGAATAATGCCCGTACTTTGTACATAAGCTTGCCATCTTCGCCCAATCACGCTTAAAATGGCGTGGACAATGCTGGCTGTGCCAGCAATCTACTATCTCATAAAAAAGGGGTGATTTTTATGCTGTTTATATCGTTAATCCTTGCTCTTATCAGTGTAATGAGCTATCAACCACTCCATGCAAAACAGGATTCGTTGCATGCCGGTTCATTTTTTATTCTTACACTGCCCACTCATTACAATCACCAGCAAATACAATCATGGCTCGAACAGACACGTCCAGCTGGCGTCATGTTGATGGGCCAGCATTGTGCAAAGCGAAGCAAAACAAAAGAGCTGACACATTTTTTACAAGCGGAAGCTCAAAAATTAGGCCTCAAAAAACTATTGATTGCTATTGATTGGGAAGGGGGCATTGTTTCGCGGCCGTGTGAAGCCGGAGGCTTTGCATCAGTACCAAGTCCATGGTCACTTGCTCATGCTGGGCGGTCAGCCTGCTTTTTGGGTGGGATGCTGATTGGCAGTCAATTGCAGGATGTCGGTGTTAATGTTAACTTTGCACCATCGCTTGATCTTTTTGATCCTGATAACTGCACCCTAGCTACTCGCTGTTTTGCTATAAAACCTGAAGACGCTGCAGAATATGGTATTGCTTTTGCACAAGGTCTCATGACATATGGCATTGTTCCTGTTATTAAGCATTTTCCTGGATTAGGCCTTGGTAAAAAAGATACGCATCTCAATTCGGTTGCCATTGCTTGTAATAAGACCACCTTCCATCACCATGTTATGCCGTTTGATAGGGCGCTTAAAGATGCTCATTTGCCAGCCGTTATGCCAACCCATGCAGCGATTAAGCAGTTGGACAGTTTACCTGCTACACTATCACCCAAAGTTACTGCATATATCCTTGAAAAAAATCCAGATGCATTGATCATTACCGATGATTTCTCTATGAAGGCAGTGCAAGCTGATCGCAGCTTAGAAGAGGCGGCACTACAGTCGCTGCTTGCAGGCAATCATTGTATTATTTTTTCTGGTACGCCAGAAGATCAAATAGGTTTGATTGGACATATAACCACGCACCTTAACAACTGTTCACCTGATGAGCAGCAGCATCTTAATGAGCGCAGCCAACAGATCAATGCCTTTAGAGCCAATTATTTGGCAACATGCAAAAAACCAATAGAACTTCTCAGTAAAAAACAGGAAGCAGGACTTGCATGCAGCTTAGCCGAACAATGCATCTGGACTAAAGGGACTATTCCAAGCATACAGCATAAATCAGTACAACTTTTTAGCGTTGATATGCCAAAACTGCGCCCAGCCACAAGTTACATGCACCATAACAAAAGCTTGGCGTACACGCTTTTTAATAGTCATAATGTTGGTTGTGAAGAGGTTGTATTAAATCCAAAAGATCAGGCGAGTACAACAAAATTGTTAGCTGAACTTAAAACATTGCCAAAGAATGCGATTGTTGTTGTGCAAACATTTTTTTATGCAGATGGCATCTGGAACAAGGTCCAGCAAGAATGGCTTGAGGCATTGGATGACATGCAAGACCGTCTTATCATTCTATCGCTGGGTCATCCATATGAACAAACAATACTGCCCTATGCCTGTGTGATCCACATGGGTTCTTTTCATAAACCAGTGTATGAAGTAGCTATCAAACGTATTTGTGCCAAGTCTGCCCTCACAGGCGCAGATCAATTATTACAAAATCCTGGCAAATATCTTGCCGGAAAAAAGTTTGCTCTTTTATGCCATGCATGTAGCGTAGGATATCATAACAATACTGCCCAATTCATGCCGGACGCATTGTATGCGTGGGCACAACTACAAAACGATGGTACCAAACTTGTAACACTTCTTTGTCCTGAGCATGGCCTTTTAGGCAATCGTGAGGCGGGTGCTCGTGTTGACTCGTCGACTATGAGTAAATGGGGCTGTACTATTCATTCATTATACGGTACAAATAAAAAACCAACGTCAGCCATGCTTAAAGATTTAGATCTTATTATTATTGATTTCCAAGACGTTGGGGCTCGTTGTTTTACTTATGTTAGTACGCTTAAGCTGACGCTTGAAGCTGCGGCAGAACAGTCCATACCTGTTGTAGTATTGGATCGACCTAATCCGGTTATATCATGGGGGGCTGTGGGACCTATGCTTGAAGAGGATTGTAAGTCTTTTGTAGGCGACATACATATACCCTTTTTATATGGAATGACTATTGGTCAGTTAGCACAACACATTAATAAATCCATTGGCGTTAATCTCACCGTTCTCTCATGCAAAAACATACCGGATGATTTTTTCATGATGCGCACTCTTATACCACCATCACCAAATCTATGGAATATTAATCAGATCATCACGTACCCGATGACGGTCTTTGTAGAGGGAACCAATTATTCTGAGGGCAGAGGTACCTTGCATGCATTTCAACAAATCGGTGCACCGTGGGTAGATGGACAGAAACTTGCTGACACACTCAATGCAGAGCAATTAGACGGTGTATATTTTCAGCCAGTTACTTTTACTCCCCAATCAATGCCGGGTGTAGCGGACAATCCTAAGCATGTGCATAAAAAATGTGGTGGGGTCTTTTTCCATATTTATGATAAAAAGGCAGTCAAGCCAATAGTAGTAGCAGAAGAAATCTTGGCGACCTTATTCAAGCTTTATCCAGCGCAATCAACGTTAGTTTGCCATAGCAAGCGCTATTTTCTTGATCTCCTCGCAGGCACGCCATCATGGCGCCGATCACTCACCTCAATAACCGGGTTAGTGGATGTAACTGGGCATGCAACCAGTCATGATGCAGTAACACAGTTTTTGGGTAATTAAATTATTGAAGGAGCGTGTCATGGTTGCTTTATCCTTGATGATAATGATCTTTAGTACCACAATCTCACAGCTCTATGCTTATGATTCGTCGTACTTTGATACTGAGCAACCAAACAACCACACCAAAAACTTAAGTAGTATTATGCTCAACGATACTGATGCTGGTTTAAGGCTTCTTAATGACGTTGACCACGCAATAATACCCTTGATAAGAGCTGCATGTCATAAACATTGTGTGCCACTGAGCAATCAAGGGCAAAAGTCATTGATTGCTGGGGGTAGAATCTTTTTTATTGGTGCCGGTTCAAGCGGGCGTATTGCGCTACAATTAGAAGCATATTGGCGCAAGCTTTGTAATGAGCATGCTCTTGAGGGTGCATTGCACGATAAGGTGATTGGCATTATTGCCGGTGGTATTAGCGCATTTATTAGAGCGAAGGAAGGTCTTGAAGACTCTTTTGATGCTGGATACAATGCAATTGCAGGATACAACCTCACCTCTCATGATACTGTATTTGCACTTTCGGCAAGTGGTAGTGCCTCTTTTGTTCATGGTGCTGCCTATGCAGCACTTGCAGCACAGAGTGCATGCTTTTTCGTAACCAATACAACGTGTAGCACGCCGGCAGCTAACAAACTTTGTGCTGATGAGGCTACGTCTATAGTGCTTGATGTTGGCGCGCAGGCTATTACGGGCTCAACACGTTTACAAGCGGCCACCGGTACGCAGGCATTGCTTGCCTTGATGCTCTATGTAATGGCAAAAAATAGTGTGCATAGTGCCCAGGCTTCAAGCAGGCTTATTGACCAAGCTTTTGATCAGCTTACAGCGGCAACCATTGCTATTCGTGGTGCCATTCCATCGCTATGCACATTGGTAGAGGCCCAGGTTGCATGCCTTGCACATCCTGATGCAAACTTTAGAAAGCTTCATGATGAAAGCTCAATTGGCTATGTTACTCACCTTGCCTGTAATGCATCACAAGAGGTGGTAACTGATATGGTAGAAATAGTACCTACTTTTTCTGTCACCCGTCTTAGAACGGTTCACGAGCAGGGTAAGCGAGAAGAATTTCGTGTCTATAAACTTGATGCACAAACGAACTCTGCTGCGTGGAAGTCACTACTCAATCGTCCACTTACTGCTCATGAACGTGATGACATCCAAGATTTTATTATTGGTGGAAATTGTGATGGGGTCCATGCATATCATGAGCGACCAATTGGTGCAGGCACTGTAGTAATCGGCTATATTAAAAGCAATGACAGTTCTACAGAGCAAGCATTATTACTTGCAGCATTAACACAAGCAAAATTGAAAGGGGCACATACTGCCCTCATCTCATTAAAGCCATGTATGGACAGTATAGACGCGCGCATTGTAGATACATGTATCTATCTGCCAAGTCCGTCAATTGATTGCGTAGAAAACCTTATGCTCAAGCAGGCATTGAACATGATTACCAATGCTGTTATGGCGAAAATGGGTAAGGTATACGGCAATTATATGATCGACCTGTCACCGAGCAATAACAAACTTATTGATCGTGCGGTACGCATTATTAGTCAGCTTTATAACCAACAAAAAAAGACGCTGCCATCGCCCCCAACATATGATGATATTCAGGCGATGTTGCTTCAGGTACAGTCATATAAAAAGCAAGAACATCGCTATATGCCATCGATTGTAAAAATAGTATTGACGATGCTACTTACAAATACATCCTGTGATCAAGCAATTACTCTATTACAAGATCATCAGGAAAACATTGATAGGATTGTGGAGAGCCACAGCCACACAGCCAAGGGTGCCAACTAGTGCTACGCACAGTAATGCTTTGGGCTTTATCTTTTTTGGTGATGCGCTATGCTATGTACTGTTATATAAAAGAGCTCGCAGAGAAAAAATTAGAGGGATATTTCATGCTTAAACAAATAAAAATAGTATTGCTGGCTACCACCATGTTTGCTTCACACAAATCTTACGCCAAGGCCCAGCTACAATTTATTAATGAAGATTATCTTATCTCTGACCCAGAATATGCAGTAATATTACATGAAGAATGTGTACAGCATGCACCAACCTACGACCTTACGTATCGCGGTGTTTTTTGTAGGCCAATTACTGATAACCCTGATGATTATGCGATGCAAGATCTTAAGGGCTATGCGTTTGATGAATACATAAGCAACCACGATGATCAGCGTTATGCCGCGGCATGCTCATCGCTCAATATCCTTGCCCGCCAATTGGACCAGGAAGTCACCCTATTTGAAAATGCAAAACAAAACCGCTGAATAAGGAACTTATGATACCACAAAGTACAATTGACGAAGCGCTACGGCGACTTGTCAAGGCCTATAACCCATTGCAAATTTACCTGTATGGAGACTATGCACGGGGAACACCAAATGAAGAAAGTACCTATGACCTATTAATTGTTGTTGAAAAATCGAATGAAAGAATTATTAAACGCGGGTATACAGCATTTGAGGCATTATTGGGATTAGAGATACCAAAGAACGTAGTTGTTTTCACCAAAGAAGAGTTTGATAAGTATGCTTACGATCCAACGTCTAGTACGTATGAGATAAGAACTCAAGGTAGACTTATTTATGCCCGGCTTTAAAGACTGGCTTAGGAAAGCATCTGGTGATTTGAAATTGGCCATGAAATCACCGGGCAATGATGAAACTCTTGATTCTGCAATATATCTTACCCATCAATGCGCTGAAAAATCGCTTAAAGCATTTTTTGTGTCTAAAGGAATGGTGATTCCTAGAGTACATGATTTAATCGTACTTTTAAATCATTGCGTAAAGCTTGATAAGGAATTTGTATTATTGCAGAAGGCGTGTATTTCACTGGATTCGTATGGTATCAATGCCAGGTATCCTAATGATGCTTTCCGCGTAAATCAAAATGACCTTATTGTGGCTATTGATACGGCACACCAAGTTCTTAGTTTTGTAAGCCAGAAGGTTCTTTAAGGCTATAAGGACAAATGCAACGTCTTCTTTCCTAAAACAACCGTGATGTAGGCAAAAATTCTTCATAAACTCTGCTGCATCCATTCAAGCTTTAGCTCTTTGTCTTTTAAGTTCATATCAATACCAACCAACGTTATCGGCTTGCCAATGTACATATATTTTTCATAGTATTTTTTTCTGATAATTTGATCGAATGCTTCTTGCGCAGACTTATCATATTTAAACTCGAATACAAATATGTCATGCGCTGTTTCAAGAACAAGGTCAGATCTGCCATGACTTGTTGCAACCTCCGATTGTGGCCTCATGCTAAGCATGTCAAACATAAGGTGAAAAAGTGAATGGTAATAATCTTCTGCTGCGATATGCAAATTATAGGGAATGCTTGCAAAGAGGCTCTTTATTGCCTTACAAAATTCTTCAAAATCTTTGCGAGCAAGCGCTCTTCTCATACGAATAAGCGCCATATCAAGCGTCTCAGGGGTAGCATAGGCAAAGGCTAGCATAAGATATTTTTTAAAAGATTCTCGTACCTCTCGGTTTGGATAATCTAGGGTAAAAGTCTCCGTTTTTGCATCATAACCAATAATAGTAAGGTATCCGGTTTGCAAGAGGAGGGTGATAACAGGAATATTTTTAAGGTCAAAAGTATCAAAACTACTACTTGTAGCTTCAATGACATCAGGCATTTCAAGACTTGTTCCCTTCATACGCAAAAGAGGAACCAAGAAGCTAGGAGATCCTGTATTAAACCATATGTTAGAAAACTCTTTATCATTCAGGCATGCAACAACCGAGAGTGGATTATACATTTGCGCCTTTTGCATATCTTTTGAGAATCGATAACCATTATACCAGAGCTTCATGTTATCAAGTGTTTCTTCTCTCGTTTTGCCCAGATGCTTGGCAAGATCATCGATACGTGGAGCGAGGTAGGTAATAAGCTCTTCATAGGTATACCCAAAAAGCTCGGCAGCTACAGGATCAAAGGTAAGCTCTTTAAGATTATTAAGACCAGAAAACAGCGATGTTCTTGTGAATTTACTTACCCCAGTAATAAAAATAGCGCGCCAATTTTCTTCTAATGACTTTACCGTGGTGTAGAAACTGCTAAGTATCTTTCTGTTTTCTTCAGCAAGTGGAAGATTGTCAATGTGATCTACCAACGGCTTGTCATATTCATCAATGAGTAAAACAACTTTTGCGGTTTCTGCTAATTTTTCAACAAGTTCTTTGAGTATGTCTCCGGGGTTTAACCCTTCTAATTTTTCAATATTGTATTGCCTTGCAATGGTGTGTAGTGAAAAAGAGAGACTTGTTTTAAACTCTTCTGCGGTTCCATGTGCAATGCCACCGAAATCGATATGAATTATAGGGTGTTTTGGCCAATCATAATTGCTGTGTTTGCCAATCCAATACTCATCGAATAATTCTTTTTTGCCTAAGAAGAGTTGTTTGAGTGTTGAAATAAATAGTGATTTGCCAAAACGACGAGGACGTGATACAAAATAAAAATGTTCATTATCCTGTGCTGTTATGAGGTTATATATGATTTTAGTTTTATCTATATAAATGCGATTGTTGTTGACGAAGTTTTCAAAAATACTGACATTAAGCCCTAGTTTTTTTGGTTTATTATTCATAGCCAGAGACCTCTTCCTTAAATTTTATTACTAAAATATGCGGGGATATTGCTTTGGTGCCTTCCCAGTCTTTATTTGTTATTCCACCCAAACCCACGTTGTAAGGTTTTGAGCAGATTATTTCCCCTTCTTTAGTTTATCAAAAAAAATTACAATTGAAAAAGGCTAACAAATGGCTCGTTGCCAGCAAGAAAATACTCAAAATAGGGATTTTAAAATATAATTTCACAAAAGAACTTTATTGTGATTTACTAAGGCGTAAGGAAGCTTCAAAGGATGGTGCCTTGTGCACCCAGTGGCAAGCTATCTTTGCAAGGGAAAATGTCCCGTTTTTTAAGATAGTCTTTTCAAGTCCTTCCTCTTTTTTGATGCGGGATTTGTGGTTTGCAAACCTACGGGAGGTTTTCTCAGTGTGTATGTTATGTGATATACACACGAGTAGGTTTTTATATCACAACCCCGTGTATCATGAAGAGGATATCTCATGTTATCAACTATTTGTCGTGCCCTATGGGGCGATTTATCGCGCGAAGAGCTCAAAAAGTTTGGGCTGCTTTCAGGCGTTTTCTTTTTTATCATCGGCACCTACTGGCTCGTTAGATCACTTAAAGATGCCGTATTTCTCAAAACGGTTGGGCCACTCTATTTGCCTTATGCCAAAATGGTTTCCTTGGTTACATTAGTTTTTGTACTCATGCTTTATGCCAAGTTGGTCGATTTACTCGAAAAATCCCATTTGATCTATTTGCTCAGTACGCTCTTTGGTTTATACTTTGGCTCACTTGCCTATTTCATATCACACCCAACAATAGGTCTGGCAAATACGATTACCGATAAGTATCGTCTGCTTGGATGGATGACTTATGTCGGTATTGAGTGTTGTGGAACGCTGATGACCTTTATTTTTTGGTCTTTTGTAACCAGTGCCATGGATACTACATCAGCAAAAAAGGGCTACCCTGTGATTATTGCTGGTGCCCAGGGAGGATCAGTACTAGGATCATTATTAGTTATGCAAGCATCAACCATTGGCATAGGCCTTTTGATGTTAATCGCAAGTGCCAGTATTCTCATGGTCCCGGTCATGATCAAGCTTTTTATTACCAGGCATCCTGGTGACCTTGAAGTAGAAAAACAGGTGGCGAAGAAAAAGCCAACAGGAATGCTGGAAGGTTTACGGTTACTTCTTTCTAAGCCATATTTGATTGGCATTTTAGCTGTATCAACGCTTTATGAAGTAGTTGGTGAGATCATGAACTTTCAGATGAAGTTTTTGGCAAATAGTGCCTACCACTCGGCAGAAAAGGTCGCAGAATTTATGGGATTTTTTGGCGTGCTGACTAATGGCTTGGCGCTGCTCTTTGCGGTGATTGGGACAAGCTTTTTTATTAGAAGATTTGGTTTTACGTTTTGCCTGGTCGCATACCCGGTTACCATCGCATGCGTTGTTTCTTGTGCTTGGGCATTCAATAGTTTGTGGGTATTGCTCGCCTCTATGGTAACACTTAAGGGCTTGAGTTACGCCTTAAATAACCCCTGCAAAGAGATCATGTATATCCCAACCAGCAAGGATATCAAATTTAAAGCAAAAAGCTGGGTTGATGGCTTTGGCGGGCGGACTGCCAAGGGTACCGGTGCTAGTGTTGTCGCATTCTTTCCCGTAGTATCTGAACTTATTTTCTATGGATCGATAATCTCTTTGGGCATTATTGGATTCTGGGTTGCAATGGCACTCTTTGTTGGAAGAACAAATCAGCGTTTGGTACAAGACGGCAGTATCATTGAGTAATTAAATGATGGGATGGTGGCAGAGGAATGGACTTTGCCATCATCCCGTTTTGCTTTACATGAGATTGACACTCTTGAAAAATATTCATATTTTTGTGTAATGCGCTATACTCGCTGCTGTTGTACAAGTACAGTGTTACTCAAAAAGGAGATGCTTCATGCTTAAACAAATCAAGATATTATTACTGGCTACGGCCATGTTTGCTTCATACAACAGGTCCTATGTTCAAGCCCAACTGCAATTTATTAGTGAGGCAGGCCTTGTACAAGGCAAGGTTTTGGATGTGATTCAAGCACTTGATATCAATCTTAATGTCTATCAGCAGCAAGCAACATCATTACCGCTAAATCACTATACGGCTGCTGCCAATTTTCTGAATCTATTTTATCAACAGGATCGAGATTTTTATCGTCGTGGGGGCAAAGCAAACTATCCGTTAACAGGTGAGCAGGCAATGAAAATTCTGCGCACGGTGCGCGGTACGTATGCATCATTCAAAAATCAGGATCCTGCAAGCAAGAAAAAGGCAGCAGTTGTTATTTTTGCTGGTGTTGCGTGGACGCTTGAAAAACGACTACACAGCCTCAAAAAATTTTTAGAAGAAGGCTTTGCATGCGATGATATATTTTTTTTATCAGCAAGTCCGGCTTTAGATGAATGCGTGCAGCAGATGCTGACCAAAAATAGTGAATTATTCGAAGGCATGAGTACTCAAATTGTACATGCTTCATGCGACAACAATTCTCATGAGCGTTTTATTGCGGCACTAAAGCCCTTGGTTAAAGAATTTTATCTCATCTCTGATCCAGAATATGCAGTAACATTACACGAAGCATGTGCGCACTATGGACCAAGCTATGGTCTTTCCTATCTTGGCGTCTTTTGTAGACCAATTACTGATAATCCAGATAATTATGCACTGCAAGATCTTAAAGGGTATGGTTTTGCTGAGTATTTAAGCAACCAGGATGATCAGATTTATGCTGCAGCGTGTTCATCACTTAATATACTTGCTCGCCAACTCGATCAGGATGTGACATTGTTTGAAACAACTAAAAAGAAGATTGTACCTGCGGTTAACGTTATGCGACAATCAACTAACTATAAAAACATCATTTTTGATCTGGGCGGCGTATTGATACAGTCAAACATTCAAAAGGCCATTGACTGCATTCGAGTACAAGAGCCAGCAATTGCTGCTGATATTACGGATAAAATTGCGGCCATCCATCATATGCCTGAACATCTTGAATACAACCGAGGAATGTTGTCACATGAAGAATACCTCAAGAAGGTCACGGCAACACTATTTCCAGAAGAGCGAATACGTTCTCTTGTGGTGAAAGCGCTGCAAGAAAATACCATTACATTTATCGAAGATGGACTCGCGCTGCTCAAAAAATTAAAGGGTCATGGGTACAAAATATACGCTCTTTCTAATCTAACACCTACAGCGCACCAACAAGTCATTGCACAAGACCCATCATTTTTTACATTATTTGTT
>JABCZU010000023.1 GCA_013289515.1 Candidatus Babelota bacterium
ATCACGCATACCAGTTGCCCGCGGTACTGATCGGATCAAAATAAAACAATCTCCTTAACCCACCGTTATTCGACGACGCCGTCACAATATAATTCCCCGCGTAAGCATTCCCTTGCGGCGACCAGGCACACATCGTTGGTAGCGGCATGGTATTTGCCGTTGCTACCACACTTGGTGTCGTCGGCGCACTCGGACTGAATGACAGCACGTTCAGCGTTGCGTTATCAAGCACGGTGGCCAGGTAATTATTCGTTGGCGACCAGACCACTTGGCGTGAGATTGCCGAAGTTGCTGCAGCGCTGCCGCGCAATGTTATCGCCGTGGTATTGGTAGTGAGATACGAAAACGCATTGTTGAACGAATACAGCTGAATGCCACTACCTGCCGTTGCAATGTAGTTACCGTTTGGCGAGAAGGCCACTGACGTGACCGGATTTGCGGTGCTGACCGTATTGCCCAGTTGATTCAGGAGCGGTTGGCCGTTTTGGAAGATGGGGGCATAGAAAAACTGAAGGGTGTTGGTAGCAGTTACCACTGCAATAAACTGGCCATTGGGTGACCACGCTACAGCGTCAGCCCCTCCGACTGTTGTTATAGTACTTACCAGTACCGGCGTATTCGTACCGTCAAAGTAAAAGACTTGCATGTTACTTACTCCCTCATTTGATACAACAAGATAGTTACCATTGGGTGACCAGGCTACCGTGCTAGGGTTTGCGTTTGTTGTTGTACCGGCACCTAACAGTACCGGGGTACTACCAGAAAATGAATATACTTGTAGACTGGCTGAACTAAAATTTACCACAGCAAGATAGTTGCCATTGGGTGACCAGGCCACTGAAATAGGCGCTGTTCCCGTAGTTACAGGGCTGCCTACTTGCACTGGGGTACCACCAAAAAATGAATAGACTTGCAGCGTCGCTGAGCTTTGATTTACCACAGCAATATAATTGCCATTTGGTGACCATGCTACTGATTCAGGAGATGTTCCCGTTGTTACATTTTTGCCTACTTGTACCGGGGTGCTGCCACCAAATGAATAGACTTGTAGCGTACTTGAAGAAAGATTTACCACGGCAAGATAGTTGCCATTTGGTGACCAGCTCACTGATGTGGGGCTTGAGAGTCCACTCGTAACACTGCCAACTAATGCTGGTGTTCCTGCAGCAAATGAATATACCTGTAGCGTACTTGTGTTTTCATTGACCAGTGCAATATAATTGCCATTTGGGGAAAAGACCACTGAATTGGGATTTGCGGTTGCTCCAGTTGTCACAGCACTTCCAAGTGTAGCCGCAGTTGGTGTACTTGTCGTACTAAATGACCATGCCTGCAATTGGTTTGCAGCAGCATTATTTACTGTGGCCAAATATTGCCCAGTTGGCGACCAGGCAACTGAAGTAGGCGTTGTCCCCGTCGGCAGCTGCGCCCCAGTACTCGTGCCAATCGCGGTTGGCGTGTTGCGGGGAAATGAGTAGGCCTGGAGGCCGGTGGAGGCGGAGGCACTATTTGACACCGCAAAAAAGTTGCCGCTTGGTGACCAAGCGCCGGATAATGGTGTTGTGCCGGTGGCCGTAGTGCCTGCAGCTATTGCCATTGGTGTGCTATAACCATTAAATGAGTATGTTTGTATGGTATTCGAAGAGCTATTTGTTACCGTAATATAAGTGCCGCTGGGGTGCCAGGAAACTGCCCTGGGAGATGATCCTGTACTTACATTACTACCTATCTGAACGAGCGTACCGCCAGAAAACGTATAGACCTGTAGAGCAGCGCTATTGAGATCAATGGCAGCAAGATAGTTGCCATTTGGTGACCAAGCAACCGAAATCAAGCTAACTGTATTTGTGTATACGGGATTGCCTGAAACAGCGATGGTTGGCGTGTTGGTAGTGCTAAAGGTAAAGAGCTGAATCAAGTTCTCGATAATATCTGCCACCGCAAGATAGCTCCCATTGGGTGACCAGGTAACTGAACGAAGATTACTAAATCCTGTGGCTAGGTTAGCACCAACTTTGACTGGTGTGCTTGTACCATTGAATGAGTATACCTGTAGAGAGGGTGCTGTGCTTACTACAGCAATAAAGCTACTATTTGGCGACCAGGCTATAGCATTATCAATACTAACAGCACCGAGAAGCGTTACACTACTACCAACTTCTGTAAGTGCTGGTGTGCTGCCAGTAAATGTATAGACCCTCAGTAAGTTAGCGCCAGCACCGTCAACTGAGGCAAGGTAGGTGCCATTTGGGGCCCAAGCAAGAGTGACCACTGAGGTTGCCAAGCCTGTAGAAAACGTACTCTGTAAGACCGGTGCACCGATTCCATTGAACGTATAGATTTTTATGTTTGGTGTAACATCACCAACAGCAATGTAGCGGCCACTTGGGTGCCAGGCCATATATTGAGGCGCATTAGTCGTATTCACTGTACCCAATGACGTCAGCGCACTCACTGTATTTGGAACAAACGAAAATGCTCTCAGCGTACTATCAAGCCCACCGACGGTGATGTAATAGGTTCCAGCTGATGCCACCGGCGAGATGGAGATGCTACCTGGCAGCGTGTTGCCAAGCGCGGCAAGCGCTAGCACGGCGCCTTCTTGGCTGAGCACGTACAAGGTTGAACTCAACGCATTGCCATCATAGACCGTATCGGTAATCGCCATGTACTGGCCATCGGCAGATACGTCCATGCAGCAGTTTGCTGACAGGTTGCCGTTCAGAAATGACGCATTCACATTGCCAAGGATTGGCGAGGATGTGGCATTTGAGCCATTGGCAATGGTAGGACAGTTGAACGTGTTCAGATTCAGTGAGCCGGCATTTGCGGTGGTGCTGTTGAGCATAAAGAGTGCGGCAGCCATTGAGGTGCCGGGCAACCAGCGAACGGCATTTGGGCACGGAGCGCCACCGGCGGATGCAAGGGATGTGTTGCTTGCGTTTACAAAGCCGCCAAAGGGGGTGCCAGACATGATGCCATTGCTAAATTGATAGGTCGAAAATCCGGGTAATGTGGTTGATGTGTTAATGGCAACTTCTGCTAGCGCATTGCCATTGGGGGTAAACGTGATACCGTACGGAACGTAGCCGGTTCTGTTGATGTCGCCCAGCGAGTCCAGAGCGCCTGCTGGACGAAGGGCGCTGGGCACCGTTGCACAGGCAAGTAGTAGCGCGAGTGGCAATGCAGATCTACGAGATGAAAACTTCATACGAATTCTCCTAAATATGGTAGGGGGGTTATTGTGGTGGCGCTCATATCCTTCGACCCCTTCGACAGAGCTCAGGGTGAGCGCCGTTTTGTTACACTACATTTTTTACTCATAATATCTTCGAAATTTATCCCGCTCATCCTGAGCCTTGTCGAAGGACAAAAAAATAAGTGCCTACGAAGCTGGAAGAGCTCAGTAGACACTTTGATAGCACTAAGAAATATGTATAGAAATGATTGCAGAATCGCTTTAGACGAAGGCGAAGGCGTATGCCTACCCCCCCCCCAACTTGATGGTTTGAAGCGAAGTAGGGGCGTATTGATACACATCTGTATGTGCAATGAATGTGCGACGGCAATGAACGTTAAAAGACTTCATGCTCCCGACTCCTTTTTTTGGCAACCCTACTCCGCCCCTACTCCGCTGAAGCTACGAAGGGCTACGAAGGGCATGTTCGTTTTTAACGTTACCATGGCCGGAGCAAAAAGGGAAATTATTTTTATCACCATCCTTGTGAAGAGTGCAATCTGTTGTGATATAATAAGAATTATTTAACACAATAATGAAACTGAGGAGATACCTATGAAAAACATTATGTCTGCTATCAATCCACATATTATTAAAAATAAAGAGGGTAAAAAACTTGGCGTTTTTATAGATATGCATGAATATGAAAAATTGCTTGATGCTGTTGAAGACCTTTACTTAGGGGCAGTTGCAACCGCCATTAAAAAGAAAAAGGAGCCAACAAAGTCGCTGAATCTAAAATAATTTTTTTGGGACCAGGGGGACAGGGATGCAAGGGACACATAGTCGTGGCATATTCATTGCCACATTATTAATGATTATACAGTGCAGCACACTACGGGCGCATGCACCGCTCACCGTCACACTGGTAGATTCAGTGGACCGTGATGCCTATCTTTATCAACCATTCATTAATGCGCTTACTGCCGCCGGATGCTCAGTCGCCTACGCTGGGCTACAGCAATTGATTGATCGTAGCGATGCGCAGCTTGGGCTTGGCAAAAGCGACATGGTTTTTTTTATCTTCGGTATTGAATTTTTAAGTGGGCTCAATCAAAAAAATAGAGCGTATCTGTGCGACAAGGTGCTGCGGCTCTTAACCGCCTATGCACAAAAGCCAAAAAAAGTACTGGGCTTGGTTTTTCCGCCTCAACGCGTGCCTGACCAGTTGCGCACGCAGCTCCTTGCCGCCTGGGCGCCGGTCTTTAAAAGTTTTCTGCTTCAAGATCAATGGCTCCTGCCAGGGATAGCAAAATTACAGAGCTTCTTGTATCAGCAGGGCTTGCCATACCCTTCGACGGAGCTCAGGATAAACTCCGCTTTAGCAAAGTATGGACAGCCACACGACTCATACAACACCTTTCTTGATCTGGTGAGCACCTTCCTTGCAAAGCCGCTTGAGACACGTCCGCTGGGCTATCACACCACGCTCAATCTGCCAGCACCCGGTGTACAGCCATTTAATGTTGATGATAAAAACAGGGAACTGTTCAAGGCCGGCACGCCGCTCTTTTTGCTGCCGTTGCAGACTGAAGCTTCGCAAGCGATGCATGCGCTACTGCCCTATGGTGTGTACTGGTTTAACCAGTCTCGCGGCAACCACGTCTTTATCACCAACAGCTCAGTGCTGACCTTTGCTGGCATCTCAGAAAACTTTCACATCTGTCCCATGCACAAAGGGCTGCGCTATGAAATGGTCTTGCTGCTTGAGCGGATGGTGTTTGAGTTGACCACCATTGCCCAGCAGTCGGCAAAGCACGCGTTCATCACGACCAATGATGTGCTGCACACCGTTGCACGCGTCAAGCAGACGCCAACGCCTGCAACCATTTTGCATAGTACATGGGATGCCGCGATGCTAGAGCGGTCACCATCTATCCACAAAAAGACGGCGTGGATGGAGATCGTTATTTTTGACCAGCCATCTGCACAGGATCGGATCAACAATCCAAATATTGATCAAGAACGTGCTGCGCGACAAGACAAGCTTATTGAGTACTGTTACACATCGGGGCTTGATAGTTTGTGGATCTCCTTTAACCCGCATATTTATTACAGCCCAATTGGCAGGCTCAAGGCTCCTGAAAAGGTGCAGGCATTTGAGCAAGCACTTGCGCTCTTTACCAAAAAGCTGGCCGATGGCGCACGTACCTACCAGCGCCCTACCCCGGCCGTCTTGGTTGGGTTTGAGATCGCCAATAATCTTTACGAGCCACATTTGCCAAAGCACTATGCCATAGATCTGTATGAAAATTCCTACAAAGATTTACCGGCACCGCTTGATGCCGATTTTTGGAACACCGAAGTGATCGAGCCACTCAAAAAATTTACTGCTGAGTGGAAGCGGCCAGAGATCTCGCACGGTATCCGTTTAAGTGGGGTGGTGCTTGATCTTGAAATGTATTGTCGCAAACAGAGCGGATCATTTTTTACCACCATGGGTTGTGATGGCCTTACCTTCAATAAGTTTCTAAAGTACCAAGGGGCACACGAGCGTGATGTGGCCGTACATGACCGCGCCCTGTGGCTATTGAACCACAAAAAAGGGGCTGCCTATTTTACCTTCCTTGAACAACAAGCGCGTACGCTGGGCCAGACTTTGCGCACAGCCTTTGTGCATGAGACTGGTAGCCCAACGATCATGTGCTATATGCCGCATATTCAGATCTCGTGGTTTTATAAGGGCCTTTGTCAGGGATTGAGTACGCCAGCGCATCCACTATACCTGCTTACCTTTAATAGTAACTTTCTTGATCATGAAGGATGGTTTGAGCGCGCGAAGATTCCGGTCTATCACCAGACGGTGTTGATGCTTTCTAAGCTGCGGACGCAGGATGACTTTGCTCTGGTTGATTATATGCTTGATTATCACCATGGTCTTTGGCTGAACCGGTTCTCCCGCTTTGCTGAGCCTAAGGCACGCGATTGGACCTCGATCGAGCAGCCCGGTTTGCCCGAGGCGCAGTATGGCGACTTTATGCGGTATTTGATGGGGCGGTGAGGGTGGGCGGAGGCGGATAAATTTTGGCGTATAGACGGCAATTTAAGGCTTGTCTGTAATCCTAAAGATGTATTATTCTTTCGCAATTGACCCTCTACAACGTCGTCCCCGCGAAGGCGGGGATCCAGGCCATATTAATAAAATTCATAATTTTTTTCTACAAACTAAAAAGTAATTGCTAATATAGAAAGCCCTCATAGCGGTATTTTTAGGCATTGCCTGGATCCCCGCCTTCGCGGGGACGACGTCTGGCTGCGTATATAGCCTTTGGGGTGAACATATTTTTATATCAAGGAGAACAAACCCGTGAACATGATCATATCATTGTATACATTATTAACCGCCGCCGACAAAAAATTCTTAACCGCCTTGCTGGTCCTCTCATTCTTTGTCTCGTGCATCGAGGCGGTCAGCATCACGGCCATCATGGTCTTCATATCAATCGCAACCAATTTTAGCACCATATTTAGTAATCAGTATTACAAACGAGCGTATGACTTTTTGGGGTGCACCACGCCGGTACACTTTATTGGCACCATTGGCTGCATGTTGATAATCTTTTATATCATGCGCGGCATCATTAACAGTGTGCATGTGTACCTGTTGAGCCGCTTTTCGTACACACGCTATCACCGCTTTACCAATCTTTTATTTACGCGGTTTTTGCATTTTCAATATCTTGATTTTGCGTCAAAGAATTCAGCATCGCTTTCGCAGGCAATCTTTTCATACACGGGCACGTTTACCCAACTTATCTTTGCCTGCCTCATGCTCGCCTCTGAAGGGCTAACCGTGCTGGCCATTTATAGCATGCTTTTTATCGTCAATTGGAAGATGACGCTGGTGCTTAGCCTTATCCTTGGTGTAAAGAGTTTACTGCTCATCAAAGTTTTCTCTCGCAGCATTTCAACTGCTGGCAAGGCGGCCCAGCGCCACACGCTTGAATCAAATAAAATATTTAATGAGTCTGTTGGCAATTTTAAATTGATTAAATTAACAGGACACGAAAAGGACATGCAAGAGCAATTTTCAAAATCGACGCAGGGGTATGCCAGCTCCTTTATTCTTTATACAACGTTACAAAATATGCCCCGATTTATTTTAGAGACTGTCGGCTTTCTGGTCCTTATCGGCCTTATGTTGTACGTGGTGTACCAGTACAGTGATGCCACCTTTGTTATTCCGATTGTCTCGCTGTACGCCTTGGCATTCTATCGCCTTCTGCCGTCTGTGAATAAAATATTATCCAATGTTAATCAGGTGATCTTTGCAAGGCATGCACTTGAAGGTATTTGTACTTTTTTACAATTGCCGACCGAAAGCTTGGGATCGCGCACTATCGCCTTTAATCACAGCCTACAATTACAGCAGGTTACCTTTAGATACAAGCCGGACACGGCAGTGATTGATGATGTAGAAATGACAATTTACAAAGGTGACCGCATAGCCTTTGTGGGTCCAAGCGGGTCAGGAAAGAGCACGTTGATTGGTCTGATCATGGGTCTATTTTCGCCAACTAGTGGGCGCCTGTTGGTTGATAATCAGCCATTGAATAATGACACTATGCAGGCGTGGCGGGAGAAAATTGGCTATATCCCGCAAAACATTTATCTGTTTGATGGTACGGTGGCCGATAATGTTGTCTTTGGGCGTGTCTATGATCAACAACGACTGATACAGGCGTTACAGCAGGCGCGCATTTATGATTTTTTGCAAACGCAACAGGGGCCCGATACACGCGTGGGCGAAGGAGGCATTATTATTAGTGGCGGGCAAAAGCAACGTATTGCCATTGCCCGCGCGTTATATGGCCAACCTGAGATCTTGATTTTAGATGAGGCCACCTCGGCGCTTGATCATGCCACCGAATCAGAAATTATGGATCACATTTATGCGCTGGATACAACGATTACGTTGATCATCGTTGCGCATCGCCTGACCACCGTTGCCCGCTGCGATGTTGTGTATAACGTGCAAGCCGGGTTGGTTAGCAAAGAATCACAATCTGATCCTTATCAGCATCAACAGTCAAACTTTTCACTGTCGGGTGTTTCAACATCTGGACAGCAAGCGGACTTGCCACATACTGCTGGATAGCGCGCTTAAGCGGCCGAGCGCCAAACTCTTTGATGTACCCTTTTTCAGCAAGCAGCTTTACCGCTTTATCGGTAATTACCAGGTTAATGTGCTTTTCTGCCATGCGCTTTTTAAAGGACTCAAGCTGCACGTTAACAATACGTTCCATATCTTGAGGGCCTAGCGCTCTAAAGTAAATAATCTCATCGATACGATTTAATAATTCAGGCCTAAAATGCTTATGCAAGAGCTTATCAATCTCATTGCGTACCGCTTCAGTCAGGTCGCCGGCTTGTAAAATTAGATCGGATCCGATATTGGAAGTCATGATAATCACACAGTTTTTAAAGGACACGGTGCGCCCTTGCGAGTCGGTCAAATGCCCCTCATCTAAAATTTGTAAAAAGATATTGAAGACATCTGGATGAGCCTTTTCTATCTCATCAAACAAGATCACGGCGTATGGATGGCGTCGCACCGCTTCGGTCAGCTGACCACCCTCTTCGTAGCCAACATAGCCGGGAGGCGCACCAATTAAACGGGCAACTGAGTGCTTTTCCATGTACTCAGACATATCGATGCGAATCATCTTATGCTCATCGTCAAACAGATATTCTGCCAATGTTTTAGCCACCTCAGTCTTGCCAACGCCGGTGGGCCCTAAAAAGAGAAATGAGCCGATCGGCTTGTTTGGATCGCCGATACCGGCACGATGGATGCGGATAGTATTAGCAACTTTAGTTATGGCCTCTTCCTGGCCAACCACACGACGGTGCAGCTCCTCTTCCATAGCGATAAGTTTTTGACCTTCATCAGCTTTAAGCTTTTCTACCGGAACTTTGATCCAGCGCGATAAGACGGTTGCAATGTCATCCTCATCAACCTCTTCTTTGATTAAATTAACCGGCAAGGCCTTAAGCTTTTTTTGCTGTGCAGCAAGTTTCTTTTCAAGTTCGGCAAGCTTGCCATATTTAATCATAGAAGCTTTTGCAAAATCGCCATCACGCTCGGCCTGCATATACGCAATCTTAGTCTCTTCAATCTGGCCTTGCAGCTTCTGGATTTCCTCAAGCGGCTTGCGTTCAGATTGCCATTGCTCAAGGCGTATGCGGTGGTGCTCTTTAAGGTTGCTCAGCTCCTCCTCAAGCTTTTTCAAGCGCTCCTGCGATACTTCATCGTTTTCTTTGCTCAGCGCAACCTTTTCTATTTCAAGCTGACGGATCTTACGATCAGCCTGGTCAATCTCTTCGGGGCGAGAATCGATAGCCATTTTGACCATGGCAGCAGCTTCATCAATTAAATCGATGGCCTTGTCTGGCAGAAAGCGATCCGGTATCATGCGCGCTGACAGGGTAACCGCTTTAACAATGGCCTGATCTTTAATGCGAATACCGTGGTGCAGTTCATAGCGCTCTTTAAGGCCGCGCAGAATTGAGATGGCATCAGCTACCGTTGGCTCTTCAATGAGTACCTTTTGGAAGCGACGCTCAAGCGCAGCATCCTTTTCTATATATTTTTTATATTCCATACTGGTCGTAGCGCCAATACAGTGCAAAATCCCCCGAGCCAGAGCTGGCTTGAGGAGGTTAGAGGCGTCCATGCCACCACCGGTAGCACCGGCGCCTACCAGCATGTGGAGTTCATCAATAAATAAAATGATGCTCTCAGACTCTTTTTCTATGGCGGTCAAAATCGCCTTTAAACGCTCTTCAAATTCACCACGAAATTTAGTCCCGGCAATCAGTGCGCCCATGTCTAAGGCCAAAATTTTTCTATTCTTCAGGCTCTCTGGAACGTCGTCATTAATAATTCGTTGGGCAATGCCTTCCACGATGGCAGTCTTACCAACGCCAGGGTCGCCCACCAGCACCGGATTATTTTTTGTTCTGCGCGAAAGGATTTGGACCACGCGCCTAATCTCATCGCTACGGCCAATGACTGGGTCAAGCTTACCTTCTTGCGCCATTTTGGTAAGGTCTTGGCAATATTTTTCCAGCACTTGATAGGTATTCTCTGCCCCTTGGTCCTGCACCGTCTGGCCCTTACGGAGTGTTGCCACCCAGGCTTTAAGAGCTGCATAGGGCAAATATTCTTTCAAAAATGCCTGAATATCAACTGGCAGCTGTTGTGTTTTTGAAAGGCCAAGCAGGAACGTATCTAGGCTGATGTACTGGTCGCCCAGCGCCATGGCCTCCTTTTCGCACTCGCTTAAAAGGGTCTGTAACTTTGGATCAGCGCCTACCTGGCCGCCCTCAACGGTGGGCATAGCGCGCAGGACATTATCAACAAGTGGTTGCAAGCGCTCAAGTGGTACATTAAGCTTTTGGAATGCTGATTTACAAAAATCATTAGAAATACTTGCAGCGAGCAGGTGGATAGGCAACAGGCTTGCGTGCTTGTGAGCTACAGCCCGCGAATATGCCTCTTGCACAAGCTCGGTTAATGCATTGGTTAATTTTTCTGGTTGCATGACGACTATCTCCCTTGGTTATTTGAAATGGTATAAAAAAAGTCGTGTCTCTCTAACTGTAGCAATAAGACTGAGTATCGTACATCTGTTGTTTGCAGGAATTATTTTTACTATCCTTGAGGAAGGGGCGGAGATACTTTTTGTACTATTCATAAAGCAATGAGGGAAATGCATGTATACGTTAGGAACACTTATAACACTGTTGATGATACCTATGACAACTATAGCAATGAATAAATTACGTTATATTCCCTACACTCAGCTCCACCCAGGACAACATTCATTCACAAGTAAGGAGGTAGCTGAAAAAATAGCTAAAGCGCTTGAAAAAGGCCACGCTGCCTATAATGAACAAACAGCGGCATATACGTTTAGCCATCACGAGGGACAGAGTATCTTTTCAAGTAATGATGCATTACCTGTTGTGAAAAAATCTGATGATTGCTACCTCCTTGTTGATGGACACCATTCTGTGCTTGCCAGCATTAAACTGGGCGCTAAGATGATTTGTGTTAAGATAATCAATGATTTAAGTAAACACAAAGAACATGCCTTTTGGGAAGAAGCTGAACAAAAGGGATATGCCTATCTCTATCCAGTAGACGGTGAGCCTCGAATTCCACCATACCGCTTTAAGGATATGGTTGATGATCCCTATCGCTGGCTCCCGCACCTTTTGAAGGGCCTCGTCCCTGCCGATGGTGATTTAAAGCAGTATTCTGGCCCTAAGTATCCTGTATGGATAAAGTGTGGCAAGGGCGTGCCTTTTATAGAGTTTGCGATCGCGCGTGCGCTTCGCAAAGGTGGTATATCATTTAGCTACAGTACTCAGCTATCTGATGCTATGGTTGAGGATTGTCGGAAGATTTTGTTGGAGGCGACCATCTGCGGGCTACGCGTTGTTCCTACAAGAACACTATTTTCAAAGTTGATCTGTGTGCCTGAAGCGTGTGAGTAGCCGTGTCTTCAGCCTTGATGCTGACAATGCAAAACGGCCCCGATTAGGGGGCCAATTTGCATACTAACTAATCGATCGAAAGGTTACTGCTAGGCAGCAGCCGGCGTTTGCACTACTTCTACAAAATCGACATTTTCTTCCGAATCGTTCTGATTGCCTGTTCTATTTGCTTGTTCGGTTTGTATCGCTTCTAGTTCTATGTGCTCTTTTATCTCCAGCTCCTGTCTAGCCAATTTTGTCCGCAATTCCTGCAATTCTGTTGCACGTGTAGCCAATTCTTCATCTGTCGACGTCTCCGCTGCTACCTTCGCATGTTCTTTCAATTGCTCGTGGCTTAACTCATCCGTCGTTTGATTGGGCTTTGTTCCCGCCGCAGACTTATTTTTACTGAGCTCAACCTGATAATCGAGATTATGAGCTTGAGCGTTGGTCTGCACTTTTTCTATAGTCGCCAACTCTATTTTTTGTTCTGATGTTAGATATTTACTTGGGATTGCTTCCAATTCCAACTTATGCTGGGCTAATTCGCCATCAGTCATTTGCGATGCCTTTTCATAAGCCTTATCATAGGCGCCCTTGCTCTGATTTTTCTGAGCCATTTCTTGGTAAGCGTCTCCAAGTTTAACAGCCTCATCGTATTTGGCCTGGCTTGCCTGGTCAGCACGCTTCAACCCGTAGCCAACGGCAGTTCCAATCGCAGCTGTAGCAGCAATACCACCTACTGCTATGCCAGCAGCGGCCTTTTTTGATAGTGGCTTGGCGCTGCCAGGTACTGGGTAAGCCATAGCCAAGAAAATTCCGTAATAAATGCCCTTGCTCATGAGGGTAAAAATAGTTTTCATAACGAAAAGCTCCTTATTTTTGCAAATAACATATAATAATAATCCTATTTGAATTATAAGGCAATGGAGGATGAGAAGCAATGGTTTGATGAAAAAGATTTTGGGCGCTTTAGGATTGTTCATATAATCTTGAACATCTTGAAGAATCTTGAAAGCACTTTTCAAGGTCGGATATGACGATCTGATCGTATGTTTGATAGTGTTTTTGTATATAAATTGAAATCTTGAATAGTATATGAATTATTTTAAATAAGAATAACCAAGAAAGAAGAAGGGGAAATATTATAGCCCCCTCTTCAAGTTTTCAATTTTATGGCTAAATTGCTTCAAAGTATCGATCCACAGGGACCTTTGGTGCTTGAAAAGCGTTTTCAAGATTTTTCAAGATGTTCAAGAATGGTTACTGGTTAGCTACTGTGACTTTGTGGATACCAATGCAGGACTTACCGTGTATTTTATGACCAACTCTTTACCACGAAATGCAATTGCATAGGTAATAATTTTTGTAACCGATTGGGCATGCAACTCAGACACATAATGCGATGCTTCCACCTGTTTAAACGCATCATTAATTGCCCTATTAAAAGCTGCTTTCTTATTAGAATCAGATTTTTTAAACTCAAGTACGATTCCAAATTTCGTTTTATCGCTTGGAATAAGCATGATATCAAACCGTCCTGTGCCGGACTCTCGATTAGATCGAATAGCATAAGTATTTTCAAGAAATGCCAGAAGTCCCATAAAAAAAATATGATAGCTTTTCTCAGGCTCATCTTCGGCAAATTCATAAAAGCTCATACTATTCATAACAAAATCAGAAAGCATTTTTGAAAACATCTCTGTTTTGCCGTCTAACAAAGCGTTTACCATGTAATCATGGGTGACGGTTTTTAGTGATTCATCAAAAATGGAAACCAGCAGTTTTTTATATAAAGCTTTTATTTCCTTGTTTGGTATGGTTAATGTGCAATTATATACGCCATCGCCTGTAATTTCACGCTGTGAATATGTAATATACCCACTAAACATGAGAAGGCCCCATAGAGCCGTTTGACTGTTCTCAATGCCAGGAAAAACAAAAGCATCATCAATTACTTTGTTGAGGGGAGCGCCCAAAAGAAGATCACCCAATTCTTTTTTGACCTGCATGCTAGAATTTGTGATGATTTTTTTAATGATTTTGTTATCACTGGTATTAACCCAATAGGTTAGCAATCTCCCCTTGTTTTTTGCACATTCTATAATTGACCAGGGATTATAGACAAGTGTATCTTCTCCAGTGCGATAACCATTATACCAATTTTTAATATCCTCAGGTGATATGGCTATTTCTTGATTTTTAATGAGTGCATCGACTTCCTGGGAAACAAAGCCAAACTTATCCGCAAAATAATCTGATGGGAGTGTACAGACAGATAGATTATTAAGCCCTGAGAAGATACCTTCTTTTGCTGTACGCAGAATACCGGTTAATACGGCCCTTCCAAGATGTTCGTTATCTTTGAACCCAGCAGTAAATAGCCCACGCATGAAGTTAACCATTTTATCGTAATAGCCTTCTGTACAGGCTGCATGAATAGGGCTATCATATTCATCGAGCAAAACAATGACTGGCTGTTTAGTGATGGCATGTAAAAGTTGCGTTAAAAATTTTATGCTCTGGCTTACATGAGTTTCGCTACCACGCTCTTCTCTGAGGCGATTGAATATTTCAAAATCAGCTGGATCAAGGAGATATGCATTGGCCTCGATGAGACGACCATATCGCTTATATTCTCCTGCAATCAAAAACGCCAGTTTTTCACGGGCTGCTTCCCAGGAACTTTCTTTAACCTCCTTAAAGGTGAGAAAGATGACAGGGCTTTGTCCTTGTAATACCCGGTATTGTGGCTCCTGCCAGATTGCAGTATTCATAAAAAGATAGCTTGTATCGACCACTGTTTGCTGATCATAATTTTGAATCGGTTTTTCAAAAAAATGACGTAACATTGAAAGGTTAAGGGTCTTACCAAACCTGCGAGGTCGGCAAATCAGGGTTGCTTGGCCGCCAACGGTTAGCAGCTCTTTAATTAAAAGTGTTTTATCAACGTAGTAATAATTACCTTCGATAAGAGCTTTATAATCGCTTACACCGGTAAAAAGTTGCTTTTTCATTATTTTTCCCATATTTATGGTTTACTTCGAGGGCGGCCTATTGGCTTTATGTTATTGTAGCACGTACACTTTACCAAGGCCAGGGGACATCAATAAAAATGGCCCCGGTTAAGGGGCTTATCTTTTTTGATTGGTCCGAAGGTTACTGCAAGCAAGTAGGCTATTTCACTATGTCTACGATTTCTACAGCGCCCGAGCGCCCGAAAAATCTTCTTCAGATCCGGACTCATTGCCAGAGTTGTTCCTATTTTGTTGCTCACTTTAACTCTATTTGGATTATAATCTTTGGAAGGGGTAAAAAGCAGGAGATTTGGTAAGAAGGGTGGGAGTGGTCCCGTTACTTGTCCTTGACCACCTTATCAACAAAGCGCTTAATTTTATTGCTATAAAGCTCTGGGTAGTAAGTGTGCAGGTAACCGTGGCGGCAATGAGGCCCGATCCACAGCTTAGAATGTTTGTTATGTGCGTGTGCAAAGAGCGTAACGCTGTGCTGTGGCGGCGTGTGCGCATCATTGCATGAATGGATAAAGAGAATTGGCTGTTTGACCAGGCTGACGCACTCTACCGGGTTCATGTCATACACATTGCAGCGAGCAAAATAATGAAACATGACTTTAATGAGCGGGAAGAATGGATAATACGGCAGCCCTGTGCGTAGCGAAAAGCTCTCAAGGACTGTTGTGCTCAGCTTTGCATAAGCTGAATCAATAACCAGGGCATCGCACAGGTGCTGTTCAAGGCTGGCAGCCTTTAGTGTAGCAGCGCCACCCATGGAAATGCCTAGAATAATTAAGGGCAGCTGCTTTTTGCCATCAATGGTATTTTTAAAAAATTGTGCAGCCGCAATAACATCTTTATATTCATGATAACCAATTGAGGTGACTTTGCCTTCACTTTGGCCATGGGCTCTAAAATCGAATAATAAAATATTCCATTGTGGAAATAGCCGAATCATAGAATACATAAGCTCTTTGGAAGACTTATAGCCGTGGCATAGCAATACGTTGGCCGTAGCTTTTTGACGCTTCACCAGCAGGCCACTGAGCATGAGGTTGTCAATGGTAGGAAACCGCACTTGCATTATATTTGGATGCTTAAGCAATTCATCACGAATCTCTGCGACAACAACCGATTGACGCTTGCCATAAAAGATGCGGTCACCAACAAAGACCATTTGGTGGAGCATGTAGTAGCAAAAGCCGATAATAATCACGAGGGCTAGGGTGATAATGCCCAGGCTAGCGATAAACGTACTTTTATTAAAATTTGGCCTACTCACAGGGAAAGCCCCCCGCTGTATAGATTTCTGCCAGATAAAAAGTGCATGTGTAAGTGAGCAATGCTCTGACCAGCTTGAGTACCGTTATTGATGATAAGGTTGTACGCTGTGATTGATGACATCTGTCCAAGGTGCTGCGCAGCGGTAAGCATTGCCCAGCCGTAGGCCTGGTCCTGGTCGGTAAGCGTTGAGATATTTTTAGTGTGATGCTTTGGAATAATGAGATAGTGAATAGGGGCCTTTGGATGGATGTCCTGTATAACGATGACATGGTCATTTTCGTAGATACGGGTACTTTTTATAGTACCTTGAATGATTTTACAAAAAAGACATGCTTCGTCTAACATTGTGTTCCATATTTACTAAGCTGATCCTTACTCCACGCTGCAAGCTACAATAGGCTGGCCGCGCCATACGTAGCTTTAGCGAAGTATGGTGCCGAAGGTCGGACTCGAACCGACACGGTGTCGCCACCGCGGGATTTTGAGTCCCGTGCGTCTACCAATTTCGCCACTTCGGCAATCGACTATTGCTAATTAGTCCCTCTATGCTACCAGAATCATTATTGGCGTCAAGCACAAAAAGCCGTTTCTCTCCCCTCTTTGGGCGGTTAAAAATTTTACTCTAAGTGTAAAGTGGTTTTGACACATAGAGACTCTAAATGTAAATATAGCTTTACACTTAGAGTAAAATTAAAGCGAAAAATGCAAAACTGCGCCTTTTTGCTTTGGTATCGCCTCGCAAATAAGCGATGAGTCGCCGCCTCACCCAAACCTTTTGCCTTGTAAATTAGAAGCGTAAGTTCTATTTTACAAGTTTAGGGGTAAAAATGCTACGTAGTCGCTATGCGGTATTTTACATACACTACTTGGCATCGATGACATGAGCCAATTACGCATCTATCCAAAACTGGGCGCACTGTGGGAGGGTTTTGCATTAGAACAAATAATACAATGGTATCGTGCTGTGCCAGAAGAGTGTTTTTTCTGGGCAACCCACGGTGGAGCAGAGCTTGACCTGCTTATCATGAAAAATGGTAAACGTATTGGCTTTGAATTCAAGTATGCCGATGCACCAAAAGTCACCGCCTCTATGCACAGCGCTTTAAATGACCTTAACCTTGACCACCTCTACATAATCAATCCCGGCAACAATGTGTTTCCTATGCGGGAAAAGATTACAGCACGAGGCCTTGAGAGTTTCTTGGTCAGAAAAATTGATTTATAAAAGATGATTTTGCTTTTTTAAGCTTAGTCACTCGTATGAAAACCGAACCTTAAGCCCCATAGCCGCCATTAATGATGTGATATTGCTCCAACGAGGATTGCCGTCTTTGGATAGCATTTTATAAAGATTTTGCCTGTTAAGATGTGCTTTTTTTGCAAGCGCTGAAATATCTACGCCCTGTGCACTTAGAACATCTTTGAGCGCAATCAAAAATACATTTTCATCTTCATCTTGAAAGGCTTGGTTAAGATAGGCTACAGCAAGCCTTGGGTCTTTGAGTCGATCCTGCAAAAATTCGTCGTAGTCTTTATATATTTTATTTTTAGTCATGTTCTTGCCCCTTAAAATCAAGCCAATATTCTTTTGCCTTTGCAATATCGCGATCTTGGCTACCCTTCTCTCCCCCTGCCAACAGTACAACGATTGTAGCGCCATGCTTTCCGTAATAGATCCTGTAACCAGGCCCATAATCTATGCAAATTTCGTAAATACTACGAGAACCCTTAACGGGCTTACAACTGCCAAAATTGCCTCCCTTAACGCGACCAAGATGCGTCAATACAATTGATTCTGTTTTTGTGCTCAGCTTTTTCTGCCATGCAAGAAAAGGCTGCTTGCCGGTGCTCGTCGTATAAGGAATGATTTTGATGGTATTTACAATCTTCATCTTCAAAGTGTAGCATATTCGCGACACTTTAGCAATTGTTTAAGCTAATTTTTTTAATGGCTTTCAAGTCCCTAAACTTTTCAGCGGCACAAGCATCCCAAAAGGAAAGGGGCTAAATCAATCAAAAAAAGCTGACGAAAAATGCAAAACTGCATCTTTTTGCCATATTTTAATAACAGTTTGAATTAATAAATCAACCTGTTAAGCTGGGTATATGAATAATTTAACGTATAACTCTAATGGAGGATTTCTTATGAAGACAACGTTTTTACGCTTAGGCGTCAGTGTTCTGTTAATGGCAACGACAGCCAATGCTATGCAGCAGCCAAAAAAGCCGCAACAGCAGGTCAAGCCTGCGGCCAAAGCCACACACCGTGCGGCTGGCACACATGGCAAGGGTAAGCTTAAAACTGCAGTACCTGCCCCAAAAAATCAGACGCAACTGGCTGGGCATGGAAAACCTCATGGCAGGATGAGAAAGTAAACAACAAGTAACAGATCATATTGCCAAAAAAGCATAAGGCCCGGACATTTTTACGCGCCCGGGCTTTTTTTCTTTCTGTCGCAACTTCTCTTTTGCAAGTGACAGCGATATTGCCTCGCAAATCAGCGATCAGCGCCGCCTCTTCGCTTGAAGAGGAATCTTGTTCGCTTCCAGAGAGATCTTGAGCGAACAGCCTAATGCGGTTGCAAATTCATTCAGCCTCTTTACTGAAGTTTTTGTATAACCACCGCCCTCTAGGCGTGCAATGGCCGGCTGTTGCAACTCGAGCTTTTCAGCAAGTTGTTCTTGAGAGAGCTTAGCGTCGATTCTCGCTTTAATAAATCCTCTTAAAAGCTCAAATTCTGGCCGTAATGCCTCGTATTCAGCTTTAATCTCTGGATCCTTAAGCATCTCTTTTTTGAAATCTTTGAATGTCGGTCTTTTAGTCATTTTTCACCTCTTGCATACGTTTTTTTGCCAAAGCTAATTCTACGGGCGGTGTCTTTTGTGACTTCTTAATGAACCCATTAAGTACTACGACAATTTTACCTTTAACCATACAAAAAATAGCCCTACCCAATCCTTCCACTCCCTTTGCCCTAATTTCAAATAATCCCTTGCTCAAGGGCCTTACATGTGGCATGCCAACATTTTCAGGACCAAATTCTTCTATCAAATCGGATATCCAGTTGTACTTTGCTATGATGGTTTTAGGCCAGCTCTTGATATCTTTCTCAACCTTGGCATCATAAAAATCTATTTTCCAACTCATTCACACCCCTTTAATCAATTATAAGCAATATGATATATCATAACACTATTGATATGTCTTTACAAGAACTGCCAAAAAGCCAAGCGCGCAACATGCCACCCAAAAAAGAAAATCCTTAAATCTCCAAAAAAAGTCGATGGAACATGCAAAACCGCGCCTTTTTGCCATATTTTAATAACAGTTTGAAATAATAAATCAACCTGTTAAGCTGGGTATATGTAAAGTTTAACGTATAACCCCCTACTTCGCTCTGTGAGCTTCGTAGGGCAAGCCAAATGGAGGATTTCTTATGAAGACAACGTTTTTACGCTTAGGCGTCAGTGTTTTGTTAATGGCAACGACTGCCAATGCAATGCTACTAAAGGTTCCGGCAAACGAGACCATGCAACAGAAGATCAAACGATTAACGGCATGTAGTGCAACCAGCTTTAAACAGAAACAGCAAGCAGCGGCGCCGATCAAGCCAGCCAAATACGTATGGCCTACCATACAGTTTAAACAGCCGACCCCACGACCAATTACCACAGTAGCTGCTAAACCATTTGGCGACAAGAATTTCCCAAAAGATCTTATCGCACCCATCACAAGCTATCATGGGACATCTAATAATCTTTATCAGAGCATCAAAGACCTGGTACAGCTGCGTCGCGTCAATAAGACGCTGCTTGTAGTGCTTACCGGTGACAAGATTCTTCAGCATGTGAAGAATTACAAAGAAATCATCGAAAGGAATCATGCAACTTTTACACGAAGCCCTTTTAATAACAGTACACTAATACTTTCGGCACTAGAGAGGTTACTAATAGGCCAATCAAGACTGCAGTCAATAAATGAACCTTTAGACGAACCCGGCCAAAATCAAATGAATGTAGAGAATG
>JABCZU010000024.1 GCA_013289515.1 Candidatus Babelota bacterium
GCGGCTCAATCTGGAGCTTAATGCGGCAGAAAATAGAAATGAACTTAAAACAATTTTGAAGCCATCGCTGCTGGTGAGCAACGAAGAAATTGCCGAGATTTTGATGGGTGAAGAGCTGCCGCAAAGCGTTCGCCTTGATGAAGCGATTGATGGTAAGTTGAACAATGTTACGACCGTTAATTATAAAGACGTTGGTATGAAGTTACGTGTGCAACCGGCCGTTGGCCCTGATCACGAATCGGTCTTTTTAGATATTTATGTTGAGCATTCACACGTTACAAGGCCTGATATTGCTGATGGTACGGGTACGGTGGGTAACAGAATTAACGACAACCGCTTTAACTATAAAATTCAGATGTCCCGATCTAAGAACAAAGTGCTCTTAAAGAGCGGACAAACGACGCTCATTGGTGGCCTGATTCAGAGCCGTAATGAGAGCAAGAGTCATGGGGTGCCGTGGATTCAGGATATTCCACTGTTGGGTTTCTTTTTTAGAGGACGCGATAAGATTGTCGTTGATAAGCAGCTGCTTATTTTTATTACGCCAACGCTTATGGATGTGTGATCAATTAATCAGTTTTTTACTGGTTTCTATTATGTCTTTTGCATCGCATACGAAATCATGGTATACCAATGTACTAGCTTCAAAAATTAGTTGTATAGATCAAAATCGGCGCTCGTGGTGAGCTTGTCGAAGGATATGAGCGCCACTATAAGAGGTTTCTTAGGCGCCCAAATGGTTCGACAAGCTCACCACGAGCGCCATGCTAGCCCATTTAGATCCTTAATTTATGGGGATAGCATTAAACGCACGAAAAACATTATACCATGCATGCAAAAGTATATTCTGCCACCACCATCGGCATCAATGCCCACGTTGTTGACGTCGAAGTCGACCTCTCCTTTGGACTTATCAATTTTTTTATTGTTGGCCTGGCCGATAAAGCAATTAAAGAGAGCAAAGAACGTGTTCGTGCGGCCCTAAAAAACAGCGGATTTCGCATGCCCGAGCGTCTGGTCACGGTAAATTTGGCGCCGGCCAGCCTTAAAAAAGAGGACGTCCTGTTTGACGTTCCAATTACCATAGCAATTTTACAGGCAGCAGGGCTGATTGCGCTTAATGTTCAACTGATTCAAGAGACGCTATTTTTAGGCGAGCTTTCGCTTGATGGTAATATTAAGCCGGTGCGTGGCGTTCTGTCCATTGCTCATAGTGCGGTGTTGCAGGGCAAAAAGCGCATTATTATTCCTCATGATAACGTGCATGAAGCCAGCCTGGTTAAAGATATTGAAATTATCGGCGTTAAGAGTCTGATTGAGTTGGTAGGGTACTTGCGAGGTGAAATTACTATAGAGCCAACCCCTTCATGCTTTGATCAGTTTGAGCAGGAACGATTACAGTATCTTGTTAATTTTGATCAGGTAAAAGGGCAGGCGCTGGCCAAGCGCGCACTACAAGTGGCAGCAGCCGGTCGGCATAATGTGATTTTTATCGGTTCACCCGGTGCAGGTAAAACGATGCTAGCCAAACGCCTGGGGACCATTCTACCCCCTATGTCATTTGATGAAGTCATTGAGACAACTAAAATTTATTCCATCGCCGGCTTGCTGGGCAATCAACCACTGGTGGTGCAGAGGCCATTTCGTGCACCGCATCATACCATCTCTCAAGCAGGGCTGGTGGGCGGTGGCTCTGTGCCAAAGCCAGGAGAGATTAGCTTGGCTCATAACGGGGTTCTTTTTTTAGATGAATTACCAGAATATACGCGTAGCGTGCTCGAGGTATTGCGTGAGCCGTTGGAAAATGGTCACGTTCTTATTTCTCGTGCCAGCTGCGCGATTGATTATCCATCATCATTTTTACTCATCGCCGCAATGAACCCGTGTCCGTGTGGCTTTTATGGTGATCGCAAAAAGACCTGCATCTGTTCCCCAATGCATATTGCAAAATATTTATCAAAATTATCAGGACCATTGCTCGATCGTATTGATTTGCATGTGCATGTTGCTTCAATCGATTATCAGGAGCTGAAGCATAGTGCGCTTGCAAAGAAAAGCTCTGAAGAAATGTACGATGATGTTCAGCGAGCAGTCGCCATACAGTACAAGCGCCTTGGGCGGGCTGCACGCAATGCCACCATGACATCAACCGAAGTTGAGCAGCTGTGTGTGCTGACGCCTGATGCTGAGCAGACGATTAAAGCTGCGTTTGATAAGCTGGGCCTGAGCATGCGGGGCTACCACAAAATTTTAAAGATTTCGCGTACCATTGCCGATTTGCAGGCATCAGAGATGATCGAAAAGCATCATATTCAGGAGGCGATTATGTATCGCTCGCTTGATCAGAAGCTGAATGTGATCCAATGATTGTAGGTATTGGGGTTGATATTGTCGCGGTAGACCGCTTCAATAAATGGACAGCCTATTCCTTAGACCAACTTTGCAAAATTTTCACGCTGCAAGAACTTGCCGACAGCAAAGATGAACAGGGTGTGCTGATAGCCGAGAAACTTGCGACACGCTTTGCAGCCAAAGAGGCTTTTTATAAAGCGCTATCAGCTGCGTTGGTGGAATGGCAACTGACAGAAAAGCAGTTCGGCTTGCTGTCGCTATGCCGTTATGTTTCGGTGGTATACAGTGAATGGAAGACGCCGCTTTTGCACGTTACATGGGAGTCGATTGTTGCTCTCATTGGCCCTCTGCCGTTGCAGGTAACGATGCATCTATCGTTGTCGCATGAGAAAGCAACGGCGATTGCCTTTGTTGTGCTTTCAGCCGGCTTACCAGTGCAAAATACATAGCAGCCCGGCTGATAATGATATTTTAGCTTTTGCTTTATTAACCATCCCTTAAAACATCAAGAGATAGTGTAGAAAATCTGCCCTGGGTTGCCTTATAGCTACCAACAAAAGCAATCATGGCGCCGTTATCGCTACAAAAGGCTGGCGGGGCAGCAAAGAAATATTTTTTTTGTTGATTACATAGATCTTGCAATCGTGTGCGCAAGTAGGCATTGCAGGCAACGCCGCCGACAAAGGCTAGGCTGGTAATGGCGGGATAGCGCTTGAATGCTAGTTGAACGTTTTTGGCAAAGATATCGCCGATGCAAACTAGGAGCGAGCTGGCAACCTGTTGCTGAATTTCAAGCGACATAGCATCAGCGCGTGGACCCTTGTGCAAGTCATACACGCCCTTTTTTACCAGGTCGTACAGCACGGCAGTCTTGAGGCCAGAGAAGCTAAAATGAATATTGTCCAATGTGCTTTTGGTGCGGGGATAGTTAAAGAAATCTTGAAAGCCTACGTCCCGTGCAAGGCGCTCAATGGTTGCGCCACCGGGGTAGCCAAAGCCAAGCATCTTGGCTATTTTATCAAAGGCCTCACCGGCTGCATCATCAAGTGTTTGGCCTATGATTTCATACGAGCCAAAGTCATGAACTAGATAGAGCGCTGTGTGGCCGCCTGAGGCCGAGAGCGTGATAAAGGGAAAGCGTACATCCTGCTTGGTACTGCCATCACTATTCAAAAATGATGAAAAGATGTGGCCCTCAAGGTGATCGATGCCAATAATCTTTTTATCCATCGCCCAGGCAATGCCTTTGGCAAAACAGATACCGACTAAGAGCGATCCAACAAGACCCGGCCTATTGGTCACGGCAATGGTGTCAATCTGATCCAGTCTAACGTTGGCACGTTCGAGAGCAAGATCAAGCACGCCGGTAATCTTTTCCAATTGTGATCGTGATGCTAGTTCAGGTACAACACCGCCGTACTGTTCATGCATTTTTATTTGTGAGTACAATGCATGTCCAAGCAACCGCTGTTGTGCTGCGTCATAGACCGCTATGCCTGCATCATCGCAGGATGTTTCGATACCAAGAATGAGGGACATGATGCGTTATTTACCGCTGCCGTGGTCAGGCGCTTTTTTCTTCAGCATTAAATCCCAGAATTCTTGATTGGTCTTGGTTTTACGCATTTTATCAATCAAAAATTCCATGCCCTCATTGGTGCTCATCGTACCAACGAACTTTTGCAGTACCCACATATTCTTCATCTCTTCTTCAGAGTACATGAGCTCTTCACGTCTGGTACCTGAGGACTGGATATCAAATGCAGGGAAGATACGCTTATTAGAAAGTTTACGGGTCAGGTGAATTTCCATGTTTCCGGTTCCCTTGAACTCTTCAAAGATAACTTCATCCATGCGTGAGCCTGTTTCTACCAATGCGGTTGCGATGATGGTTAATGAACCGCCCTCTTCAACGTTACGTGCGGCACCAAAGAAACGTTTTGGACGTTGCAATGCATTGGCGTCAATACCACCGGTCAGTACCTTGCCCGATGCTGGTGCCAGCGTGTTGTATGCACGTGCCAACCTAGTTAATGAGTCAAGCAGGATAACAACATCGTGCCCGCACTCGACCAGGCGCTTGGCCTTTTCAAGAACAATTTCTGCAACCTGAACGTGTCTGGTTGCGTATTCGTCAAAGGTCGAGCTGACAACTTCTGCCTTAACAGAACGTTGCATATCGGTTACTTCTTCGGGGCGCTCATCAATATTAAGCACAATCATGATCACTTCAGGGTGATTTCTTAAAATGGTATTGGCAAGCTCTTTGAGCAATGCGGTCTTACCTGTTTTTGGCGGTGCTACAATCAGGCCACGTTGTCCTTTCCCGATTGGTACCAATAAATCCATAATGCGGGTGGAGACAATATTTGGATCGCCTTCTAAATTGAATTTTTTATTTGGGAACAATGGCGTTAAATTTTCAAAGACCGTCTTGGTGGTGACATGCGCAGGTGTCTGATAGTTAATACTTTCAACACGTTGAAGTGCAAAATATTTCTCGCCCTCTTTTGGCTTTCTGATCGTACCACGGATGCTGTCACCGGTACGCAAACCAAAACGCTTGATGTGGGCAGGGGAGACGTAGATGTCATCCGGTCCAGGAACGTAATTAAATTTGGGGGAGCGCAAGAAACCAAAGCCATCTGGAAGACGCTCTAAAATGCCTTCGCCCCAGATCTCCACACGCTGGTCGGATTGCGACTCAAGAATTTTAAAGATGAGGTCCTGTTTTTTGAGTGAAGTAACTTCGGGAATATTCAAATCTTGCGCATAGGTAACAAGATTGGTGATATTCATATCCTTCAGCTCTTGCACGTTGATAGATCTTGGCGGTGTTAGTGAATCGCCCGCTTTCTGAGAAGACTCATCAATAACATCATTGGATAGCTGGCTGTTATAAGTGGTTCTATGGCTATCGCTTCCCTGTTGGCCGGGTTGACCGGTTGGGCGTTGAACATAGCGAGGCTTATCAGAGGGACGATTTGAGTTATTATTGCTGCCGCTGCTACTGCTACTGTTACGGTTGTATGGACGTGAATACTGGCGAGACTCAGATTGTTGTGCTGGCTGTGCTGGTCTTGGTTCAGCTACATTGCCATTAGCCTCTGGTTGTTGCTTAGGAGCAGCAGGAGCTATATTGCCCGTTTTTTGTTGTGATGTTGGCTGTGACGTAGATGGTGTTTCTTGTTCAACAGGCAGCTCATTATTAGGATTATTTTTGTTACTCATCGTACCCTATGTGATCGGTTAATGTAAAAAAACTTGTGATTGTTGTGATTGAATTACGGAAATAAACGTAGATAGAACGATTATTTTTATTATAAAAGGCACTTGCGTCGTTACTGACGCAAGTGCTTATTTTGTTTTCTGTGTATTAAAGCCTAGGGCTTTACTTTATTTTTGTCATCCTGAACGTATTTCAGGATCCATTTAGATAATAATCTCTTAACGCAGATAGAATCGTCAAGGAATTTAAGATAAATTGTTTTTATCTTCTTGAGTATAGTAAAGATAATGTAATTTGCAAACGGCCTACTTAAATGTTGCCGAATAAGCGCTTTCTTTTGATTGCTAGCATTGTTGGGCTAGCAATATAGATGGATGAATAAGTACCAACAATGATACCAACAAGCATTACCAGCGCTAGTCCACGCAGTGTTTCACCACCCAAGAAAAGAATTGCTAGCACTGAAAGGGTAGTGGCGGCACTTGTTAGGATGGTGCGCCTTAATGTTTGATTGATACTTAAGTTTGCAAGATCGTATTCAGAGACCCCTTTATACTTTTTAAAGTTCTCACGAATCTTGCTAAAGACCACAATCGTGTCGTTGATCGAATAACCGAGCACTGCTACTAGTGATGCCAGAACGTGCAAAGATACAGCTTCGCCGCTAATCAGAAGAAAGACGATCACGGCAAGAATGTCATGCAGCAAGCAGGCTACTGCGCCAATACCAAATCTGAATTCAAAGCGTATGGCAATGTAGATCAAAAGAATAACCAAGCACAGCATAATAGCAAGGGCAGCTCGTCTTACGGTGTCCTTGCCGGCTTCAGCGCCAACCCATTCAACGTTGTCAATGTGTACAGGGCTATCGGTGATGCTACTGGCTAGCGCCTTTTTTATGGCAGGTTCTGTGTTTTCATCCATGTCAGCAACGCGAATGATAAATTCTTTTTGTGATGTGCCAATGCTTTGGATAACTGAATCGCTCCAACCACCCTTATTAATCGCGTCTCGAACACGACCAATTGGTACTGGTGATTGAAAGGAGACGCGTATTTCGGCGCCACCAGTAAAATCGATGTGGTAATTAAAACCACCTCGTACTACGTAGGCAGCAATGCCCACTATGAAATAAATAACCGAAATGGCAAGCCAAAGATAACGGTATTTCAAAAAATCAAAACGATATTTTATAGATCCTACAGCCTCTTGCATAATCTCTCCGCTTAGAAAAAACTGATGTTCTCTATCCTTTTAACACGCAGGGCAGGGTTACGCTCCTTGTAAAACAGAAACGAATCTGCGACCTTTTAGTCCATTATGATACTTAACGCTGCCAACCGTTGTTGCGAATAGGGTATCATCACTGCCGCGCAATACGCCACGACCAGGATGGATATGGGTGCCACGTTGACGAACTAAGATTTCGCCTGCGTTAACAACCTGACCGTCAAATCGCTTACAACCGAGACGTTTTGACATACTATCGCGGCCGTTACTGGTAGAGCCACCACTTTTACTTGTTGCCATCGTAATTCCTCACTAGTTTTAATCTACAATAATACCTGGAATGTATCTGAAATTTTAACGAATATGTAAGAGGATGCCCGGTTTTTGAGTGAAAGTCAAAATATTTTTACGTTCTTATTTTGTTACTTGGGCCCAATTGGCCCCCGTCCGTATCGAAACTTTAAGTGGTACGGACCACTGGACCACATTTTCCATGATTTTTTTGACCATTGGCTCCACCAGGTCTATCTCTGCCGGAGGCAATTCTAGGACAATTTCATCATGGATTTGTAGTATCATACGGGCTTTAAGTCCATGCTGAATAATGTAGTTATCTATCTGAATCATTGCTATTTTCAAAATTTCTGCCTGAGTTCCCTGCACTGGGGTATTGGCTGCCATGCGCTTGCCAGCCTCAAAGAGGGTGCGGTTTTTTTCGCGTAATTCAGGAATGTGGCGACGACGGCCAAGCCACGTCTCGGTATATCCCTTAATAATGGCGCTTTGTATCGTCTTTTCAATCCAGGCAGATACATTTGGATAACGTGCAAAATAACGTTCTATGTACAGCTTGGCATCACTTTGCCTGATATCAAGATCTTTTGCAAGGCCAAAGGGGCTCATGCCATAAATAATGCTAAAATTGATACGCTTACCCAGCTGACGTTGTTCATTGGTAATAGCCTCAAGAGGGACATCAAAGAGCTGGGCTGCCGTTTGAGTGTGGATATCTAGGCCATTTTGAAAGATTTGGATAAGCGTGGGATCATTGCTTAAGTAAGCCAAAATCCTTAATTCAATTTGAGAATAATCAGCTGACAAAAAAATCGTGCCCGATTCAGCGTAAAATGCTGACCTAATTTGCATGCCAAAACCTTCGCCGACCGGAATATTTTGTAGGTTTGGATCGCTGCTTGCAAGGCGTCCTGTGGCTACCCATGTCTGGCTGTAATTTGTGTGAATTCGCCCAGTCTTTTTATTAACAAAGGTTGGTAGGGGATCAAGGTAGGTATTTTTGAGCTTTGCTAGCTCTCGAAATCTTAAAATGAGCGCTGGGATTGGGTGCATGCGGCTGAGTTCAACCAGAACGTCATGATCGGTGGAGCGGCCCCCTTTGCTGCTTTTTTTTATGACAGGGAGCTGTAGTTGGTCAAACAGAAGTGTTTCAACTTGCTTTGGTGAATTAAGATTCAATCGCGAAGAGAGGACGTATGGTGTCAGTGCCTCTAACGCACTAAAAATCTTGTTTTCAACCGTAGTGATTTCTTGTTGTACAGTGATTGCCGTTGCTGCTAGTACACTGGGATCAAGTAGGACGCCTTTTGCCTCCATGCGAAGCAGCACATAATAAAATGGCATTTCTATGGTCTGGAAGATCTTTTTTAGCGTTGGCTCCTGATCGAGCATGGCGGCTAAAATGGGCTTTAATTTAAGCGTTTGCAGCGCATCATGTGCGCCATATTCTGATCCTTCCTCAATAGGCACTTGATCAAAGGTTTTGTATTTTTTGCCCATTATTTCTTCAAATTTTTTCATTGGCTCATGCAGAAAGAAGAGTGAAAGGTCTTTTAGGTTGATTTTCTGCCACTCATTACGAACCAAATTTGCTGCAAGAATAGTGTCAAATGTTACTGGCGGCATAACAATGCCGGCGCTGAGCATGACTAGCTGGTCAAATTTGGCATTGTGCATAATGACGTCAGTTGCTGGATTTTCAAGCAGTGGCTTGAGCTGCTCAAGTACCCATTGCTTATCCAGTTGCTTGCCGCTTTGGTGAGCAAGTGGGATGTAATAAGCAGTACTTATTTCTGTGGCAAAAGACATGCCAACAAGGCTGTCGTTAACCGGATTTGCGCCGGTGGTTTCTGTATCAAATCCAAAAGTGCTTGCCGCTTTTAGCATGGCCAGAAGACTTGCAAAGGTTTCCTGATCCTGTACGGTGACCAGGCGCCACGTGCTAGGCGCAAAGATAGGCAGCGTTGTCTCTTGGGTCACAGTGACTGCAGCGGCATTCTGCTCAGCATATTGCTGTAATGGATTTGTTGGGAACTGGGTATCAATGGCCTTAACCAGGCTTCTAAATTCCATCTGCTCGAAAAACCCCCGAGCCTCTTTCCAATTGTTTTTTTCAAAGGTGAGATTTTGAATTGGAATCTGTAAAGGAGGGGGGCGTAGCGTAAAAAGATCAAGGCTTAAGAAGGCATCATCCCTGTTTTCCAGCAAGGCATTGCGCGTTCGTTCTTTGCTGACGGTATCAAGGTTTTGATAGAGTGCATCAAGGCTATCGAACTGTTTGACCAGGTCGGCAGCTCCCTTTTCACCAATGCCCTTGACTCCTGGGATGTTGTCAGAGGCATCTCCCAATAAAGCGTAATAGAATGGGATTTTGCTTGGAGGAAAACCATTTTCTGCTGTAAAGCTTGCTACGTCAATCATACGATCTTTAAATGGATCGAAAATGATGACGCGATCTGACAATAATTGGTACATGTCCTTATCGGGACAGACGAGGACGGCTTGCTGATCGGGGTATTCTTTGGCCAAGGTTGCAATAATATCGTCGGCCTCATAGCCAGGCTCCATGACATACGTGGCACGAACAGCCTTCAAAAAGGCTAAGATTTGTTCTTTCTGCACAAAAAGATCGCTTGGGGGCGTCTGTCGAGTTGCCTTATAGGCGGCATACATGTCATGGCGAAACGTCGGCCCTTTGCTATCCCAGACGACGACAAGGTAGCGGGGTGCAAATTGATCAATAAGTTTTTTTATGGCCCGACAGAAGCCAAAGGTAGCGTTGGTTGAGATGCCTGCACTAGTATAAAGCGGCTTAATTCCGTAAAATGAACGGTACAATAGGTAGGAAGCGTCTACAATAAAAAGCGCATTAGGATTGATAGTTGACATGCAAAACCTTTTTTCATGATTTTTTATTAAGCCTTTTTTACTTTTAGCAATTTTGTAGTATTATACTATACAGTGATTTTTTTGGGTATCTTAAAGGTTATATATACGCGTATGAAAATTTTAGCACTAGATTTGGGAGACCGTTGGGTGGGCAGCGCAATTTCTGATCCTCTTGGTATCACCTGTAAGCCATATCAAACCGTTGAAATAGCGGGGCTTGCGGACTTTCTCACACAGACCATTGCCCAGCAGCGCGTGGCTACTATTGTGGTTGGCTATCCCAAAACATTTTCTGGCGGGCAGAGCCTACAGACCGAAAAGGTGCTGAAAGTCAAAGAATCACTTCAAGCGCATTTTAGTGCCCTTGAGGATGTTTTGCCTATCAACTGGGTTTTGTGGGACGAGCGCTTGAGTAGTAAACGAGCTCATGAGATACAACAGAAGGCATCGTCGGTGGAGGCAAAACTTAAAAGCCATTCCATTGCTGCAGCCTTTATTTTACAAAGCTATCTTGATAACCTTGCCTTTGGCAGGGAATCATCGTGATGATTATTCTTGTAAAAAACGAAATTTTTGCGACACTATCATTCTTTAAACCAATAAAATAAGAATGGGGCTATAAAAATGATGTTAATGGTTGTCCTGCTTAATGCGCTTTTTGCAAGCACCTTCACGTTTGGTAAAATTGCTTTGACACATACTACGCCGTTCTTCTTTATTGGCATTAGTATGCTTATTGGCGGGCTACTGCTTTTGGGGTATCAATTTTTTATGCATCGTCATAAGCTTACGATCCGGCGTGAAGATTGGCGTTATGTTCTACAGGTAAGCTTCTTTAGTATATTTATCAGCTATGGCCTGCAGTTTTGGGGATTGCAATACCTGCCATCCTTCAAAGCCTGCTTCTTGTACAACTTTGGTCCCTTCACCTCCTATCTCTTTGCCTATTTTTTATTTGGTGAAAAGATGGTTCCTAAAAAATGGATTGGCATGTTGCTTGGGTTTGTAGGCTTACTACCCGTGTTGTTATCAACAAGCCCGGCTGAACAGGCGCATCAATGGAGCTATTTTATCTCCTGGCCTGAGATTGCCATCATCGCGTCAGCTGCTGCCTACGCCTATGGGTGGTTTATTATTGGCATCTTAGTGCATGATAAGGAGTACTCGGCCCTGACGGTTAACGGCTACTCTATGGTCATTGGCGGCGTGCTGGCACTGCTAACAGCATCATGGGCAGAGGGGCCATTTATGATCAAAGAATATCTTCCATTCTCCATGGCATTGTCTGCGATCATTCTTATTGAATACATCATATGCAACAATCTGTATGCAGCATTATTGGCACGCTTCTCAGAGACATTCCTGTCTTTTACAACGTTCCTGATTCCGATCTTTGGTGCTTTTTATGGCTGGCTCTTTTTAACGGAAGCCATTACCTGGCACTTCTTTGCGTCGCTCTTTATTGTGGCGATTGCTATCTGGCTTTTTTACAGAGCAGAGATGGAGGAAAATCCAACGCATACCCATCTGGAACACTTTACCACCTTTGAAGCAGAGCCCTGGGATGACCAATTTCTAGATTAAGCCAATGGGCCCCCAGGAGCATGTGGCGCATAAACATATGTACCGCCATGTGTGCGATTTCCTATTTGCCAACCTAGCTGAAAGAGGACAGCTCGAATTTTAGTATGTATTGCATACAAATTTGCAAGCTGTTTGTTTATGGCGTCTCTCTCGTCTATCTTTGGGAAAATTGGTTGCAGGATGCATTCTATTAGCTGATCAAAGATGTTTGCATCGACTTGCTGCTGTGCGATGGTCAGCAGCGGCATGTCATCTTTACAGTTGCGGGTGTGAATATTTACAACGTAGGTGTTAAAGTCTTGACGCATATCTTCGATTTTGGGTAGCAGCCTATTGCGAACATATAGAATGTCGTCATGCACAGCATTTACGATCCTTGCTGAACCGGCATCACGATTAATTTCTTTTTGCAGTTTATAGACATCTAGTTCGCGTAGGCCATAGGCGTGCGCCTGTTTTGCCCCAATCAAGCCTGCAATCAAGAGTGCTATACGATAAGGATTTTGCTTAACCACATTGTATAGTGTCCAGATACCAGCAAGACCTATGGTCGCCTTTGTAATCGCATATTTGTGCTCCTTGGCCCATGCCGTTACTGTCTGGGTAACGTCTGCCAGGCTCAATGCTGATGTTTGTTGTGACGATGCGGCGATAGCCGTGGTGGCGAGTAATACTATAAAGTGCTTTTTCATGATGAATCCTCCTGTGGTGATAGTGTTTTGTAAGCACGATATTTTTGTATATCTACCAGCCTAGCAGAGATCTTTTTTTAAAAAAAATGGGGCAATTACGCCAGATTATGGCGATTCTATAGGCATTATTTCTAATAAATATTTTTCCCGTAAGAATAGGGAGATGACTTTTTATACACCTCGAGCAAGAGCTTGTCGCTGCACGGGGTGATCGTTAAATTCATACCAAAAAATATTTAAGTGAAAGTAACTTAAATGCTTGCAACATCAAACTCGCTCTGATCCATAACCTTCTTGCGCAGCGCGCCAACATTTCAACGCAAAGCCCTTGTTTTGCAAAGAGCCGGTGTGGCAAGAATATAATCGTATAATGGTAGAAAATTATTGCTTGAGAAAAAAAGAAAATAAAAAAGCCCAGGTATTGTGTGTACCTGGGCTTTATACATTAAATTTATTTGCGAAACTTTTTAAATGGATCCCATAATGCTCCGCAACCTGGGCCACCAATAATAACCGCAGCAGCAAGTAAAATAAGGTGCAATGTAAATTCAAAGCCATCGTGCTGTAGGTAGCCATTTGGCCAATGCACGAGAAAAACAGCTCCGATCATAACAGGAATGGTTAATAGCGCTCCAACTTCTGTTGCAACCCCTAAAAACATACATATGCCCCCAGCCAATTCTGCAAAGGCTGCAAGGTAACCAAGGACGGGTGGCACACCAAAGGTACCAATCCATTGCACAAAGCCTTCAAGTCCTGGACCGCCCCAAAGGCCGAACACTTTTTGTCCGCCATGGCCAATAAAAATAATGCCTAAACTGAGGCGTAAAAGCCATAAGGCCCATGCCTGATAACGGCGTTCATGTGTCATTTGATCATACATAAAAAACCTTTCATACCTAGTTATTCAGTTTTGGTATCAATGCTCATTCAGTAAAAATCTATTTGACAAGGATTTGTCCTCGATGCAAAGTATAAGTAAAGCATAAAAAAATAACAATACTTTATCTGCAGTACATGGTGTCATGGGGGGATTATCGCGGTGCAGACAAAAAGTGTTATCCCAAATTGGCGTTATTTAAGCCATGCCAAAATTTTAAGTACAAGTCAAAAATTCCTGAATTGGTAGCGGCTGTGTGAGCTCGATATGGTCATCATGCCATGGCTTATGATTGATAAGCAAGGTGATACTGCCCACTGAAAGGCCACTTTCGTGTATTGTTTTGATCAGGCTTTCTATAATCAGCCATTTGTCCATGATCGATTGTTGTTGTAAAAACAGAGATTGATCAAACGAGATATAGAGTTGATTGCTTGCTGGCGCTGCAGCGACTGACTGTAATATTGTTGGTGCTTGTAGCAGGTGTTCATCACGCATTACTACCAACCATTGTTTAATGAGATGTTTAACATTATTGGCAGGATTAGATTCTTGCCATAGTATGTTGGACTCTTCAAAGAGCCAGCGATTAGATTTTTTGTAATAAAAACGAAGTTTTTTTTGTACACTTGGCTCGTGTGCCTTTTCAAGAATAACCGCATTGGATTGGCTGCGAGGAAAATGAATTATCAGAAGGTTGCGCTGTAACAAGAATGCAGTGCCTCCAATGAGGGCGCCTATAAAACTTAATAGGACAAGATAGCGCGTCTTGATCATTGTTGTTCCATGAATATTATTATTTTATGGCTGGTAACGAACTATTTGCGATATGGTTTGGAATGCTTTTCACGTATAATATAACACTTTCTAGCGTCTCTTTGAAGCCTTTACTTTGTAGCGCTGAGCATTGGCTCGTATCACTTAAAATCTTGCTAATAAAAACCCATTGGTATTTATCAGTGGCAAAATGGATATTTGATTCAGCTGTTGTCACCAGCGCTATAATAACGTGTCCCTGGTCAAGGGGGATATCAATAGTTTGAGCAATGGCGCCGGTCATAGTGAACGCTTCATATACCGTGCAGTCCGTAATCCCCAAGGACTGAAGGTACTGAGTGGCAGCCATGAGAATTTCACTGCCGGATGCCTGATATAAAAAGTATGGTACGTGCCATAGGCTGCGAGTTACTATGGCATCAGGGTCTACCTTATGCAGTAACAGCTCTCCCTTAGGGCTGATGATGAAGATGACAACTGCCTTTTTTTCGTGCCCCATGATTACCTCTCCTCCCGCGCGTACGCCTGTATGACCAACTAAGATTGTTTCTAGTTTTACGCAAAAAATGCACATGCGTCAAATATTTAATTATCGAGCACTTTTTGCAGCGTCTCATCCTGTTTAATAAAGTGCCTAATAATAGGGTTGGGATGGATGATACGGACACTGACTCCTTTATGCTGACCAAGACCAACAATTGCATTAAGTGCTTCGACCCCATCAATATCAATAAAATAAACATCATGTAAATCTAAGATAATGTTTTGATACAAGGGGATCTCTTTCTCTAGGCGAGCAAGATGTGTTTGTGCATTGATATAGACAAGAGGTCCTTTTACCGTATAGGTTAGCGTCTTTTCTAAGGTTGGGATTGGTGATGACAAAGGTTCAAGGTCGGCAGTCTCGCGCCGAATTTCATGGTATCCAATTGATAGTTTGGTCATAAACATGAGCATGCTAAGGACAACGCCCAGGAGAATGCCTATCAGCGGATCTTCGTAAATGGTGATAAAGGCAACAAGCAGCGCTACAAGAAAGCTTGCCCTGTCATATTTAAATAATAAAAAAAAATGTTCAGCCTCTAAAAGGCGTCCAGCAATAAAGATCAAAATTGCAGCCATTACGGTAAGTGGTAAATAGACGAAAAGCGGCAGGCAGAAGAAGGCGACTAGTAACATACAAGCACTGGCAATAGTTGCCGATATTTTGTCGCTACAGCCACTTTTGATATTAAGCGCTGTGCGGGCCAGCACAGCCGTAACAGGAATACCGCCACACAGGCCGGTAATGATGTTAGCAAGGCCAAGGCCGATAACCTCTTTACGTTTATTGTGCTTTGTTTTTGTTAAGCCATCAGCGATTTTGGCCGAGATGAGCGTCTCAAGCAGGGCAACAATAGCAATAACAACTACGGGGAAGCAGTAATCAGCTCGCCAATGGAACGTTGGCAATTGCAGGATTGATGGTGTAATTGATGAGAATTTGCTTCCCAAGGTTTGCAGTTGCCACGGTATGAGATGATGATTGCACAGATAGCCTGTTGCAATGCCTAGTGGTGTGACAATGATGGTGCCAGGAAGCCGTGGAAAATAGCCTGCACATACGATGAGGCATGCCAGTGTCGCCAGAAAAATGTAAAGCGATGGGGGTGATGCATCCGCTACGTGGTGCAGCGCATGTAAGGTCCGCTGTATAAGGGACAGGTGGCCAGTCGGTGTCGCAAGGCCCAGTATGCTATGCAGCTGATTGAGTATTAAGGTAATTGATACGCCCAAAATAAAGCCATGAAGTGCGCTGCCGGGGATAAAGGTTAAATACTTTTCGATATGCATTACGTAGCCAATTAAAATGAGGATGCCGGCACCAATGGCCAGCATTGGCAGACTCGAGGTGCCAAACGTTGTTGCATACGCATACAATAATCCGGCCAGTGCACCGGCGGGGCCAACGACATTGTAATTGCTGCCGCCAAATAATGAGGCGATCAAGCAGGCCCAAAAGGCGGTAATAATACCCATGGTGGGCGTTGCATGAGCGGCTACTGCTAGCGATATGCCCAGCGGCACTGAAACAAGGCCAACGGTGAGGCCAGATTTCCAATTACTGATAATTTTTTGAATAAGTGATTGCTGCATACGATGCCCTATTGGCAATTTTTATTAAAAAATGAAAATCCTTATGTGTTCAGCATAAAGCCTGTTATTTTTTAATGCAAGGTCGTTTTTTAATTGGCGGATCTTTTAGTCACCCAAAGCATCAAGATGGTTACGCGCACCGTCATGATCCTTGTTGTGACTTAAAGCTGTCTGATATGCCGTTGCGGCACTGCCTCTGTCGCCACGCATTTCGCATAGGCACCCAAGGTCAAAATAGATTTTGCTAATATCTTCCACGTACAGCGCTCGAGGGTAGGCACTATCATCGGACGGATCATTATTTACACCAAAAAACCACCATAGGCTTAATGAGCCGCTTACTAGAATAATGGTTAAAAATTTCCATCGATACAACATGCTACCTATCCATTCCCTCTCAAAACATAAAGCAAATAACCCAAAAAAGGCTTTTAAATCCAGCATAAGCCCCGTAAGTAAACTATAACAGTTTTTTAGGGATTGTGAAAAGGGATACAGATTTTTAGTGAAAAATAGTTAGCATTGGCATGCAGCGCAGATGCTTGCCTGTAAATCGTCCACAATGTCCTGCCACTGGTCATCGTTACTCAATCCAAGCTCCACAACGATAGCTGGCGCAACGATACCAACTAATGGCTTAAGCGGTATGCCGAATGGACCATGGCAATCGAGCCTTTTTTGCGTTGATGGCATTTGAAAATACTGCCGTACCGTGGTTGCCATGCGTAGTGATGCATGAATATTTTGATAATGCGCCTGGTCCAGAGGTCTAAATGCAAGGACATCAATGTTTCTTTTCGCAAAGTCGATGGTAGGGTCGGTGACGTGGTGGTACACAGACAGGCTTGGTTTTGCCTCGCTCTGTTTGTAAAAATGAAGCCGAATAAAGCAATCTACCTGCATCCTGTTGGCAAAGGAGGCATTTTGCAATGGGACAATCTCCTCGCCCAGTACGCGTGTAATCAGGACTTTAATGCCAGGTTTTTTCTCCAGAGCGTCCCTGAGCGCTTCTGCGCACTTGTAGGTTTGCGCTCGCTCGTAATTATGATGAAGCTGTCTGCCAGGATCTTTGGCATGACCGGCTGGATCGATCATAATGACTGTGGCCTGGGTGTTTGATAGGAGGAGAAGGGTTAGGAGGATAAGATATGTTTTCATTGTACCCAACCACCCACAGCAACCACCACCAGTGTTGCCAGCGTGGTAAAAAATACGCCATCAAATCGATCCAAAAAGCCTCCATGCCCTGGTAGGATATCGCCCGCATCCTTAAGCCCCTGACGCCGCTTGAGGAGTGATAATACAAGGCCGCCAAGAAAGGCTACCAGGGTGATAGCAATGGAATAGAGGACAAGGAGTACTTTATTGATATACAGTGGGCTGCCGGCAAAGAGTGCAATGCGTGGCATGAATACGCAATGCATGCCAATTACGCCTATAATGCTGACAGCATTACATGATGATGGCAACCAGCACCATGTGGCTTACGTGTACCCTGGCCCCTGCCTTGACCAGCTGCGCGAGCTTGGTATTCCCACCTATCACATAACCGGCATTGTTCACCACTACGATCCAGGGGCCTACTATCAGCTCTATAAACTGGTTAAAAAGCTTAGGCCAAATCTTTTGCACACATCATTGTGGCTGGCTAATATGCTGGGCCGGCTGTTATCACACCATACCGGCATTCCGCTTATTGGTGACCTGCATGGCGATAGCCGTGATGAAGGCACCGTGCGCAACTTTTTTGACCGGTGGACTGCGCACATCCCTTACGCTCATGTGGCCGTTTCGGCTACGGTGCGGGATGCGTATGCGAGCAATATTCTTGAAGGTGCTCACCAGCTAATCCTCATCAAGAACGGCATCAACCCGGACCTGGTCCGCACACAGGCATACAAGCAACCGTTAACGCGCAGTGATTTTGGTATCCCGAACAACGCCTTTGTCGTTGGCGCGGTTGGCAGGCTTGAGCCCATTAAATCGTACCACATACTGATATGGGCCTTTGCCAGGCTGCACGAGCAGGCCAACCGTCCCCTCATATTGTGTATCGTTGGTGATGGCTCACAGCGCAAATACCTTGAAACGCTAGCCCACGAACAGGGCATAGCCCATGCTGTACGCTTTGTTGGCGCACGCAGTGATGCCATACGCTTTTATCCACTCTTTGACTGCTTTGCACTATCCTCACAAAGCGAGGGGCTCTCCATAGCACTCCTTGAGGCCCTGTGTTTTTATCTACCGGTCATCACGACGCATGCACATCATGAGCATGACGTGCTTACCGATGGAGTGCACGGGATTTTGGTCGAACCAAATGACCACTTAGCATATACAAAGGCTCTTGAGGCGCTCTATATCCAGCCATTACTGCACACATCAATGCAAAGCGCCAATCAAGGCCTCATCAGAGAAGAGCTGCATATCCAACATACAGCCAATGCATATAGCGCACTCTATCAGGCAGCCATTAATAGTTCAGGTAGAAAATGATCAACCCTGTTTAACCCAACACTTCTTTTCGTTTGTCATTTTAATGAATAGGTTGATTGTTAAGTATGATCGAAGAAAAAAAAATGTTTGATTTTTTCTCTCCAGTCTAGTACAATCATAAAGTCTTGAATGAGACATTGATTTTGATAACCTCCATTTCCCCTGTCCAAGGCGTTCGCCTGGATGGGGGTTTTTTTTGGCACCTATGAATACCTACAAAATGGTCGTAGCCTACGATGGTACCGACTTTCATGGTTGGCAAATACAACCAACGGATATAACCGTCACTTCTGCATTACAAGAGGCATGGCTCAGGCTTTTAGGCCAGCCCGTAAGCATTTTAGGCGCATCACGCACCGATGCTGGCGTGCACGCGCTGGGCCAAGTGGCGCGCTTTCATGCCCAGATACCACTTTCAGGCACTACCCTACTCACTGCCTGGAACGCCCAACTGCCCAGCGCCATCACCATTCGCAGCCTGGCAACGGTTGATTATGCTTTTCATCCCTGCGGTAACGTTGAGCAAAAGACCTATTTTTACACACTGTTTCTTCAGCGGCCACTCCCTTTGGTCGCACGCTTTGGCTGGCATTACAAATATATTAATCAGGTCGACATTCCAACGTTTATCAAATGTTTACAACTCTACGTCGGCACCCACGACTTTGCCTCATTCTGCAAGCCAGAGCATGAGGGCATCGCTACAATACGCACGATCGACCATATTTCTGTTAGAAAACTTGTCCACCATAATGCACTCATTGTCTGCATCAAAGGCCCATCATTTGTCCGCTTTCAAATTCGTCGCATGATTGGGTATGCCCTAGACCTTGCGCGCAAACCGCAACATTCGATAGACTATTTAAAAGATATTTTGTATCATCCAAATCCTCAACAAACACTTATTAAGGCTGATAGTAAAGGACTTTGTTTGCGAAAGATACTATATAATGATGCATTTAATAACCGCTGAGTTTTTCAAGCGCCTGCTGACGGGCATCTTCCTTCTAATCTGCTTTGGAGGTAGCTACCTCCACTCAGCCCTTCTCTTTTCCATAGTACTGGCAGGCACGCTCCTGATAATGCTGATTTTTGAGTGGCCAACACTCGTTTCGCTCAACAAGCCCTCACGCCTGGCGCTAACAATACTGTATCCAATCGCGCCAATGGCTGGCCTGATATGGCTTACTAACACCTTTTATACAACCGATTTTTACCTGCCGCTT
>JABCZU010000025.1 GCA_013289515.1 Candidatus Babelota bacterium
TTTATCCTCTCTTTAACGTACAATTGTTTTCTGGTTCCAGAAGGGTGTTATCCCAACAAAAGGTTAAAACCAATAGCCCTTACCGTAGATATTGTATCAAAATCACAATAACTACGCTAATGGGAGTGTGTTGGATCCTTTGCCTGCTCCCTGGATAATAAAAAAAAGATTGACACATGTCTCGTAAGCCATCAGAGTAATGAAGTCAAAAAAAATTCCGATTTCTTTTGCGGGGCAATCAACATTGGTTGCCCTGTTTTCTTGTTGACTTGCACCAACTATAGTTGGTAAAATAAGGCCTTACGAGAAGGAAAGTAGCTATGCCAATGAGTGGAAAAGATCTATGCAAACTCTTTCAAAGAGCCGGATATATCCTTTGTACATGGTGGAAAGGGTAGTCATATTAAGCTGAAGAAAAATGGATTTCCAACGATTATTATTCCGGATCACAAAGAACTAAAAAAAGGTACAGAGCACGCATTAATGAAAATTTTGGCAATTGATAAACCTGAAAGGCAATGAATGAAATATCATTTCAAAATTCATAAAGAAGGTAATGGGTTTTGGGCACAATGCATTGAACTTCAAGGCTGTATTACTGAGGCAGACACGATTGCGGCGTTGCAGGAAAATATGCAGGATGCCTTAAATCTTTACATTGAAGAGCCATCAAATTCTAAAGACTTAGCGGCGATGCCTGACCAATCAATCAAACTTTCTAAGACCGTTGTAGAGGTTTCCATTGATCCACAGATAGCGTTTGCCTTTCTTGTAAGGTACTGGCGAATTAAGCATGGACTTACTCAGCAGGAGGCATCTAAAAGAATGGGTTTTGATAAAATTTATAGCTACCAGCGCTTAGAAACAAAAAAATGTAACCCCAGCCTCAAAACTATGTCTATGGTTAAAAAGCTCTACCCAGAATTTTCTATTGATTTGGCTGTGAGCGTTTAATAGATCATCCCTCCCTTCATTACGATCCTTTATGCAGAAAAAGCACGGTTACTTTTGATGGTTTATGTATAAAAAGCACGGTTAGTTTGATTGATTATGCATAAAAATCAGGGTAATTGTCTAGGCTCTTAGGGTTTTTTTAGAGTAATCGATAATTCTGTGAGCAACGACATAAAAAAATCGATACCCCACACCGTAAGGCCTTGATTTTCCTGAGCATTTAAAAATGGTCCGATATCCTGTTTTGCTTGATCCCAATCGATGCTGGTGATTTTATCTTTTAATGCTTTGATGAGCCATTCGTTTGTAATAACAATAGGTTGATCTTTCCAGGGACCATTCTGATGAAGTGCCGCCTGCAGATGCATGAGGTTAATGTCTGTTTTTTTCGTAACGTACCATATGAAATCAAACCAATCCCTTCCCTTGATGTAATCGCGGCACAGCAAGGCATGGCATTTGCTAGCAAAAAGACTTGGAAGGTCTTGTGTAACGATTGAGAAAGGATAAGGGAATGTTAGGAAATTGGTTTTGAATGTTGAACCTGCTGGTGGATTGGTGTCAATTTCTAGTTTGATTTTAATGATCTGCTCATCGCAGCGGTCTCTGGCGTGGGATAAAAGAAGTACTTTGCCAAAAGAATCATCTTTAAGAAATGCCTTTTTAATGACTGGATCGGCCTTTGATTTATCTAGCAGTTGAACATTAAGACCATAGGCTTTACATTCAAGGTGCAGAGCATTAAAAAAGGGTTCCCATATAAATGTTTTATTTGGTTGGAGTAGGATAAAATCTAAATCTTCTGAGAATCGATTGATATTATAGACGATACGCAAGCATGAGCCACCTTGAAATGCTGCTACTTTGAAAAAATGTGCCCGAGTCAGACCACATAGCGCAATCTCTTGGACAATCTCTTTTAAAGCATTAAATTCCTCCGCCTTTGTTTTAGGGGCATATTCTTTTAAGCGATTTTCTATAATTTTAATACTCATGATAGGAGCTCGTTTAAGAGGATGAGAAGATGTTTTCTGACGCGTGGACTTGGGTAGTGCTTACACAGTTCTTTAAGCAGACGCTTATCGCTTTTTTGCAGATCTTCTATCTCTATGCGCAGGTCCTGGAAAAGATTGTGCAATGAATGCCAATATCTTTTTTTTGTGTACATCATGTCAGCCAGCGCCTTCCATGGACTAGCAATCAGCATGCCTCCTTCCTGGGTATCTACGCGATCAACGCCCATAAAAAATTCTTGTATAGGAATCCGTTTGTAGGTAAAAATCCCAATCGGCGTAGTGTATTCACCCGCCTGCTTTGGTGTAACACACGTGGTTACTTGAACGGCTTCTGGAATCCATCTATGGTAGGCAAGTGCTGACTCAAGGCTAACATATGATGGGCCGTGTATGAGCTGGGCAAGCACGAAGGTGTTAGGCAATGCTTTCTCAATCTTATACTTGATAAGATAAAGACCTTTGCACAGGCGCAGGAGCACTCCGGATTGCATTGCCCTTTTGATAATGGAATAACGGGCATTTGCCGTTCCTTTTAAGAGAATAATAAAATCGGTATCCTGGATATAGCCCTTTGGCCAGGCGTACAGCAGATCTTTTAAATTATTGCTCATGCGTTTTCCTATAATAAACTGGCGAAAAATGACAGTTTCCATTAGGCTTTAATTATAGCAAGGAGGAAATCTTGCGGCAATAAAAAAAGAAAATATAGTGAGGCATGGTGCTTAAGGTCTCAAATATTTACGCCCTATTCACCAATTCCCAGATAATATCAAATGCCTGTTTAGGACTTAACGTATTACAATCAATTGCTTGTAACTTAGTAGCAATCGCTTGATGGTTTGCCAGTTGTGCCTGCAGATTTTCTATCATTGCATCATGCTGGCAAGAACTTGATTGTGCCTCTACTTCGCTTTCCAAGCGGAGTTTATCCTGAGCTCTGTCGAAGGGTAGAGCTTGCCCTACTTCGCTTTTCGAGTGGAGTTTATCCTGCCTGTCCGCCGTAGCCTTGGCGAAGGAGGAAGCCCTGTCGAAGGAAAGGGCAGGTTGCTGTCCACTTGAGCTCCCAAGGGTTTGCAAAATACTACCAGCACGCTTGATGATCGCATCAGGCAGCTGCGCAAGCCGTGCCACTTCAATACCAAAGCTGCCGTGGGCAATACCCGGTACAACTTTATGAAAAAAGATAATGGCGTTATTATCCTGTTTGCAGGCGGCGTGGTAATTGACGATCGCGTTACCCGGCTTTTCCAAAGCGGTGAGTTCGTGGTAGTGCGTAGCAAAGAGGCAACGGGCCTTAACCTGCTGGTGCAAATATTCTAAAATTGCCTGCGCAAGTGCTATGCCATCGTATGTGCTGGTGCCGCGGCCAACTTCATCTAGGATGACAAGACTATTCTTGGTGGCCTGGCTACAGATAGTAGCGGTCTCTTCCATTTCAACCAAAAAGGTACTTTTGCCTTCAGCCAAATTATCCCCCGAGCCAATGCGTGTGAAGATCCGGTCTAAGATCGATAAATCAGCCTGCTGCGCAGGAACAAAGCTACCGGCTTGTGCCATAATGCTGATCAGCGCAGTCTGGCGTAGGTAGGTTGACTTACCGCCCATATTGGGGCCAGTAATCACCAGCGTTGATTGTGTATCGTTCAGGAACGTGTCGTTGGGAACAAAGGCGGTATCAAGTGCCTGCTCAATGATTGGGTGACGGCCATCCTTGATGGTAATGCTATGGCTCGTGTTAAAGGTTGGCATGGTGTAGCGGTATTCATAGGCTGCCGTGGCAAAGCCAAAGAGGGCGTCAAGATAGGCAAGGCTTTGTGCCAAGTGGCGCAGCGGGGTTAAGTAGCCTTCAACCTCTTTTTTTACCTTATTAAAAACTTCTGCTTCAACGGCATCAAGTTCATTTTCTGCCCTAAACAGATTGTGCTCTAACGTTTTAAGTTCTGGCGTGACAAAGCGTTTGCGGTTGGCTAGCGTTTGCAAATGTTTATAGTCGGCCGGCACTTTTTCGGCATGAACATTGGTGATTTCGATGTAGTAACCGGTGACCTGGTTGTACCCGACTTTAAGGCTATTAATGCCGGTCTTAGCAATCTCTTGTTGCTCCAGCTTTAGTAGTTCCTGCTTACCGTTGCCAAGCAAACCCTTAAGCTTATCAAGCTGGTAATCATAGCCCGGTTTAATGGGATGGCTGCTGGAAGCATCCGGGTTGATGCTGCAGGTCAGCAGCTGCGTGAGCCCACTAAAATCGGCCATGCGCTCCTGCAGGGCATGCGCTAGCGGCGTGGTTAGTTCTGTCTGCAGCAGCTCTTTGATGTTCGGTACAATGGTAAGCGAATCGTTAAGTGCAATGTAGTCGCCAATCAATGCGCGTTGTAGCGCGATACGCCCGATGATGCGTTCAATATCAGCCAGTCCGCCCAACAAGAGTGACAGCTTTTGCAAGAGGGCAACCTGCTTGCACAATATGGCAATAACGTCATGGCGTTGGGCGATTGCTGTCTGTTGCATGAGCGGTCGCTGCAACCATTTTTTTATGGTGCGCGATCCCATTGCCGTCTTGGCATGGTCAAGCGTGGCAAAGAGCGTGTGCTTGATACTGTTGTCCTGGTTGTTTTTTACGATCTCTAAATTTCGTTGCGTCGCACTATCCAGCACCAAATAGTCATCAGGCTGATACAACTGAATATGCTTAAATTGTGGCAGCGCCGCTGCTTGCGTCCGTTTAAGGTGCCAATACAGGCTCTGCAGGCCGTCAGTAATAACGGGCGAGGCGTCAACCGATGGTTGTACCTTATGACAAACTTGTTGTACCCAGGCTTGCTCTTCCCTTCGACAGAGCTCAGGATAAACTCCGCTCGTAGAGCGAAGTAGGGCTTGCCCTTCGGAGCTCGTAGAGCGAAGTAGGGCAGTGGCTATGGGGGTGCCAACCTGATCCTGGTTAAGCTGCTCAGGCGTATTAATGATATTGGCGTAGTAGCCAAGTTTTTTAAAGTGACGTTGAAACGGTTGTGAGGCCTGTGTGTTGGGCAAAATAATTTCGTCGGGAAAAAAGCGCGTCAATTCAGATTCCAGCATACGCATGGCATCAACCGGCAGCGTGGTTGCAAAAAGCTGGGCGGTTAACAGCTCGCCAAAGATCAGTCCCCACTGGTGCTGACCTGGATAAAATGAGAGTAGGTATGAGGCAGATTTTTCATCAAGCATGGCGGTATCGGTCAGCGTTGCGGGGGTAAAGACGCGCGTAACGCCGCGATCTACCACGGTGCCCGGCTGCGGCTTGCTGAGTTGATCGCAGATGGCAACACAAAAGCCGCCTTTGATCAGCTTGGTTAAATAATGATTGAGGGCGTGCACGGGGATGCCACAGAGTGGAATATCGGCTCCTTGGTGCTTACCCCGTTTGGTCAGCGCAATGGCCAAATAGGCGGCAGCCCTTTTTGCGTCATCAAAAAAGAGCTCGTAAAAATCGCCCACTTGAAAGAGGAGGAGCGTATCGGCGTAATCATGTTTAATTGCAAAGTACTGCTGCATGAGCGGCGTACTTTTTTCTTGTAGTTGTTCCATAGCCTACAGTGTACAACGCTTTTTCACTTCTTCAAAACTTTTTATCACCACAGGGTAGTACCAATTTATTGGCGACGTGATATCCTCAGATTTGGGTGTTTAAGTTAGTACAAGTTCGATAATTTACATTGGGTTAGTGGTACAACGGCCAATTATAGTTGCGAGTTTTCTACGGACGTCATCCTCACGAAAGTGAGGATCCAGGGGAACCGTAGTGAGGCATTCTTAATTTCCCCTGGATCCCCGATCAAGTCGGGGATGACGTCTATTCTGCGTAATGGCCTATTGAAGAAATACTCCTTCCAATTAAGCATTATCGAGCTGGCGTTAGTTAATCCTTTTTACAGAGTAGGGGTATCATGTCCAATCATATAATCATAACCATAGATGGGCCCGCAGGCAGTGGTAAAAGCTCCACAGCAAAGGCGCTTGCGCATTCGCTTGGCTTTTATTATCTAAATACCGGCCTATTGTACCGTGCTATTGCATACATCGTGACTGAAGGATTGGCTGATGGTGGCGCCGCATCGGATGATCTATATGCCTCATTGCAGCCATCAGATTTAACGTTTCTTGATCGTATTACCTATCATTATAGCGACAATCAACCACGCATAATATTCAATCAACAGGACATAACATCCAAGCTCTCCGGCCCAATCATGGACAAGGCAGCATCATGTATTGCGGCCAATCCTATTGTTCGCCAGGCGCTCGTGCGTGTGCAGCGATCAATCGTACAAGCTTATGATCTGGTTACCGATGGCCGTGATTGTGGATCAGTTGTTTTTCCTGCTGCACAGGTAAAGTTTTTTTTGACGGCCGATGTGGTTGTGCGAGCTCAGCGGCTGCTTGCTGACGTTGTACGTTCAGGCAAGCTTTCTTCGCTGCAGGAGATGGAAGCAGACCTTGTTCAGCGTGATCAGCGTGATCAAGAGAGAAAAATTGCTCCATTGGTTATACCAGATGACGCTGTGGTGATTGATAATTCTACGCTAACGCTAGAACAGACGGTGGCGGAAATGTTGGAATGTGTGCACGAGGTCATTGATTGAAGGAAAGGAGGCCAGTCGTCTCACTCTGCCCAGTCTCAATAATAAAAAAGCGTTGTGCACAATGACAAACTACAGTGCACAACGCTTTTTTACTTTTTCAACATGGAAAGATGTTATGTTTTTAGTCCCGTTGAGATTCCTCATATGATGGTGGCGGTTGGTTGTCTGAGGAAGAGCTGGAGGAACTTGATGACGATGAAAATATCCCTGTCGGCGGTGGTATATGGACTTCTTTGACATTTACAAAAAATGTTGCCGATCCATTAAAAACTTCAATTTCTTGTTCATCAGGTGAAAGTAACATTTCTTCAAGGGTGGGTTCATAACCATAAGAATCATAAGAACGAGGCACTTTTCGAGAGTTGCCGGTATATTTCACATACCGATATTCAGGAGTAGGCAATTGAAGTGACCTATACACCGAGTAGCCACGCTTATCAACTGGATTGTGTACAGGGATCCATGCTTTCAAAACTACTATTTCTCCTGGAATAATTGCCCTATGAGGAGGGTTAGAAAGCTGAGAAGAGGGATTATTCTCTATAAATTGCTTGTCTTGAGCACTAATATATCTCCCGATGACACGACCCCCATGGTCTTCATCTATCGGAGCACCACCCGGTGGACCTGATGGTCCTCGTTGCGCTGCAAACACAGTGCCGCCGATACAACTTAGCTGCAGTGCCACAAACATGGCAATATGTCGACGTTGCTTACTGATGTTAGAACAATGCATAACATCTCCTTATTGGTTTAAGAATTAATAAATAAAAAAATAAATACGCACAAATAAACAAATACAGTTAAATCAATTCTAATTGTAAACAATAAATTGATCAATTGTCAACATTTTGTTGTGGAAATGTAGGGGCTCAATGAAAATGTCCGGTTTGAACTCCTTAGAAATGTCCGATTGAATAAGTAACAACATTGGTGAAAAGGGTGGAGGTATCCTCATCCAGGCGGTGTTGTAGTCATTATCGGGATGTATATTTTTATAGATTATTGACTTAAGTCACATTTGTTATTACAATTAGAAATAATTAATAGCGGTGTTGCGTATTTATACTATTTGTTTTGTAGCGTTTTTTGTTTATAAAGCGAAAGAAGGGGGATTTTATCATGTTAGATATAAAGAAAATGCTGATAATAGCGATGTGTAGCATATTAGGTGGCCATTTTATTACCGTGCGCAGCATGAATAGTGGGTCTGGGAATAGTACGGTTGGAGCCAAGAAAAAAGTAAATTCGGTATTCGCAGATCGAGATAAGCGAAAGAGAAAAAGTGATGAACTGAAAAAAGCGCAGGCTGAGTGGGAGAGAATGCAGGAGGCGCGGGGCTTGTGGGACTATAGTGCAGAGGATAAGCTACGCATGGCAGAGAAAAATGCTGGTTTAATAGAGGCTATTCAGCTTCGAGACTTAGAAACGATAACAGAATTAGTCCGGTCGGGGGGCTTTAATGCAAAGGTACTTGAGGTTGCATTAGGCGAAGCCAAAGAGCGTAACAATCAAGCAATCATCGATCTGATACAACGAGAATATGCGGATGCGCTGGAGCGTAACAGGCAAGAGCTGAGTGATGAGGGTTGGAGCGACGTGATTGATGAGGAGGCGGTTGCAAATAATAATGCTGACGATAAAGATTATTCTGTTTTCACGAAGGCCATCCTGGCCGGAAGTGTACCCGAGGTAAAAAATTTAGTAGTATGTGGTAAGGATGTAAATAGTGCAGATGAATATGGCGACTCAGTATTGACATATGCTGTAGGCTACCGCAATTCAACTATTGTGGCAGAACTTCTTCAATCCAACAATATCACGAAGGAGACACTGAAAGCCGCATTGAAATTTGCTCAGCAGTTGGGCGATGCAACAATTATCGATTTGATACAACAGAGGCTTGATCGTGGACTTTGTCGTGTCCCAAACGTATCGAGCTCATCCCTATTTCGCTCTCCGAGCTTCAAAGGGCAAGCCAGTAGTTCATCCAGTAGCTCATCCAGTTCATCTTCCTCAAGCAGTCCAGTAGGACAAAACCGGTATGAGGTGGCGCTTAGACTTACTATGGACGTGCAAAATACTATAGAAAATATCAAGGCTGCTGCAACGGGTTGCGCAGTTGCTGAGTTGATGCGTAAGCTTGCACAAAAATTTTTACAATCAGAAGATCAACTTCTCACGCTTGTTCATAACAATAGTATTATTGCTGAGTTGGCTGCATTGCGTGATTTGGTGGTGGTGACTTTACAATCGGCATTGGAAACAAAGTCAGCTGAGCTAAGAAAACTAGGAAATAAGGGTGGTGCACTCAGTCCACAAGACCATGAAGCAATCGCTGCTGCTTTTCGTTCCATAGCGAAAGCGGTGCTTATGCCTGTAGAAGTTGCACCCTCATTGGATACAAGCACATCGGAAGCAGAGCTGTTGTCTTTTCAGCGTGATTTTCAGCGTGATCTATGGCTTCTTAATGACCTGATGAACCGTGGGTATACGCGTGATGAGGCACAGCAGTTGCTTCAACTGCTTCAAAGCATGCTTGGCCAGGGATATACGCTTAGTGAGGCACGGCAGTGGCTTCAACGGCAGCGGGATAACTTAAATAATTAACGAATGTGGCCTTCTCATAAAATTTCTGCGGCAACTTTGGCCAGCTCACTGCGTTCGCTAATTTCTAGAAAGACCGTGCCAAAAAGTGAATGGTCTTTAAACTTTTCAGTCGTTACGGTCAGCCCATTGCTGGTAAAATCGAGGTATGGCGAATCAATTTGGAAGGGATCACCGGCCAAAATAACCTTGGTTCCTTCACCGGCTCGGCTGACGATGGTCTTAACTTCGTGCGGGGTGAGATTTTGCACCTCATCAATGAAAACAAATTGGAATGGGATAGAACGGCCGCGCATGTACGTAATGGCCTCCAGACTCAGGATGCCCTGTTTTTGCAGTTTATCTACCAAATAGTTTTCTGTGTAATGACTGGTCTGTGAACCATGGCCGTTACCATTACCATTGCCGTTACCATTACGTTGGTTGTGGTCATGATTTTGGTGGTCATGATTCTTCTTCGGTTTTTTATCTTTACTACGCTCTAAATGGAGAGAATCTTCGGTGCCTCGCAGCATCTGGCTTGAGATGAATTCAAGGTTGTCATGTACCGGTTGCATCCAGTAATGGAGTTTTTCTTGAATATCCCCGGGTAAATAGCCGATGTCGGCGCCTAATGCGACAATTGGTCGCGTGATCAGGAGTTTTCGATATTTGCGCTCATACGCTGTTTGGTACAGACCGGCTAATAACGTTAAGAAGGTTTTACCGGTACCGGCAGGGCCTAAAAGTGTGAGTAGTTTGATTCTATCATCCATCAGAAGATCAAGCGCCATCAGCTGTTGAATATTTTTTGCCTTAAACGTATTGAGCAAGGTCATTGGTTCAACTTCTTTAAAGGCGCTGCCGCCTAGATAGCGAAAGAGGCGGTTGTTCTGCGGATTATTGGAGCTCTCGGCTATTATAAATTGGTTGGGATATAATTTTGTATCATTTGCTATGACTGATTCAATGCGCTTTGCTGTCATGAGGCGCAGATCGTTGGCCGGCACGGGGATGCGCATCCATCCTTTGTAAAATAGATCAGTGCTGACCGCGCCTTTTGTATAATCTTCAGTGTCTAGACCGACGGAATCTGATTTAATGCGAACATTAATATCTTTGGTAATAAGGGTGACTTGATTGCCATCTTTGGCAAGATTAGCTGCCGTTTGAATGATAATATTATCTTTAACATCGTGAATATCCACGTGTAGCATAGAAAAATCAATGCGCTCGGGGTTTCTGTATACCTTTAAGATTGAACCACCCGTGTCATTTTCGAGCGGGACACCATCACCCAAGTGTCCTTTTTTGCGCAGCGCATCAAGACTACGAATCACTTGCCGTACGTTATGGCCCTTTTCCCCCGGTTCCTTTTTGAAGGTGTCCAGTTCTTCAAGAACAATAAAAGGAATGCCAACGACGACATCCTTGAAGGCGAAAATAGAATTGGGATCGTAGATGAGGACATTGGTGTCCAGGATAAAGATGCGGTTAGTACGAAGCTTGGCTGGGTAGGCTTTTTCTTGTGTTGACTGGTCAGACTTGCCTGGTAATGGGTTTTCTAATAGATATGTCATACTGTTCCCTTACACGTAGATGGTAGGTACTTATTTCTCGTCAAATGGTATCACCGTTGGTTGTACATATGCAAGCAAGAAAGAAAAATTGTGGGGCGCAACCACCGTAATCGTGATTGATTAAAGCTATCGCCCTTGGTATACTTTCGTGGAACGTATTGTGACAGCGCTCGAGTTTGGTTCGAGATGTTGTTTATGCAGCTCCCCATCATGAAGGGGAAAAGGACTGCGCTCGTCCTGAGCTAGTCGAAGGATATGAGCGCGCATTCAAAGGACTCTTTATGGAAACCAACGAAAGATTGCACAATATTCGTCACTCAGCAGCGCACGTGCTTGCGCAAGCAGTGCTTGAGTTATTTCCTGGGACTAAACTTACAATCGGCCCTGTAACGGAGACCGGTTTCTTTTATGACTTTTTACCCATTAAAAATTTTAAAGAAGAAGATTTAGCAGTTATCGAGCAACGCATGCGTGAGGTTGCCGAGCACAACTATAAGGTTGTTGGTGGACAGGTGCCTAAGGATGAGGCGCGCAAGCTCTATGCCCAGAATCAATTTAAGCTTGAGCTGATTGATCAAATCCCTGGTGACACCGTTGGCATTTACCATCAGGGTGACTTCTTTGACCTGTGTAAGGGTGGCCACGTTGAATCGCTTGGCGAAGTGCAGCACTTCAAACTTACCGCTATCTCAGGTTCCTATTGGCGTGCCGATCGCAACGGTATCCCTCTCCAGCGTATCACCGGTATCTGCTTTGCTACTAAAGAGGATTTGGAGGGCTACCTCAAGCGCCTTGAAGAGGTACAGCTGTATGATCATCGCCGCTTGGGCAAGCTGATGGATCTGTTTTCTTTTCATGATGTTGCGCCGGGTATGCCGTTCTTTCATGCAAAAGGCCTTGCCATTTATAATAAGCTGGTGGACTACGTGCGCCACCTGCGTGGCACGCAGTATCAGGAAGTTAAGACGCCTCAAATCATGAATGAATCATTGTGGAAAACCTCGGGGCACTATGACAATTATCAGCATCATATGTATTTCACCTCGGTTGAAGATGTGTCATGCTGTGTTAAGCCGATGAATTGTCCTGGAGCCATTTTACTGTACCAAGAACGTCCCCATTCCTATCGTGAGCTACCGCTACGCCTTGCTGAATTTGGCTTGGTACATCGCTTTGAATTATCTGGTGTTATGCATGGCCTCTTTCGGGTTCGCGCGTTTACCCAGGATGATTCGCATGTCTTTTGTACCTTTGATCAGATTGAGCAGGAGGTGCTCAGTATGCTCACCATGGCGGAGACGATCTATACCAAGTTTGGCTTTACCAAAGTGGTGATGGCGCTTTCTACTAGGCCTGAAAAATATATCGGCAGTCTTGAGATGTGGGATAAGGTGACTAATGCCTTGCGTACTGCGCTTGAAAAGCGTGGCGTTCCCTATATTCTTCAGGAAGGCGAAGGGGCCTTTTATGGCCCTAAAATTGAATTGAAGGTGCATGATGCCATGGGCCGTGAATGGCAGTGTGGCACGATTCAGGTAGACTCTTTTATGCCACATAACTTTGATCTTGAATATATTGATAGTGACCAATCGCGCAAAGCGCCGGTTATGCTTCACTGTGCTCTGTACGGTTCCATTGAGCGTTTTCTTGGCATTGTCCTTGAACATACTAAGGGCAATCTGCCTTTCTGGCTAACGCCAGTGCAGGTGCGTGTACTGTGTATTACCGATGCACAGGCAGGGTATGCTGATACTGTTTTGCAGACGTTGCGTAAAGCCGGACTACGCGCTGAATTTGACCATTCAGGTGACCAAATTTCTGCCAAGATCCGCAGGGCCCAAGTTGAAAAGGTGCCGTGGATGGTGGTGGTTGGCCAAAAAGAGGTTGACCAAAATACCGTGACATTGCGCCATGCCGATGGCAAACAGGAGTTTGGCTTGTCGCTGGATACGCTGGTCCAGCGGGGTAAAGAATTGAATAGTTACGAGTAAAGTAAAAAGGCGCCTGTAGAAATTACAGGCGCCTTTTCTCATTCTACAAAAAACTTTGATCGTCGTGTTACTTCATACAAGAACGTATGTGCATACCGACACAGAGGATCACAAGGCCCCATCCGAACAGATAGTTGATGAACACATCACCCAGAAGGTAATATTGTAAAAGAATGGCCAGGCCAAAGCCTCCGGCTGCATGGGCAATGCTGTTGTGTATTGGATGGCTTGAAAAATATGCCATAGAACGGTTACATAGGTCTGGAAACATGACGACTCCTTCATTGTATGGTTGAAAACTACTACAACTATAGTCGTACGGTTTTTTGATGGCTGGAGTCAAGGTTTTGGTTGGAAGCAAAAAAAGACCCTCGTCAAATAACGAGGGTCTTTTTTAAATACTGCTTAAGCTAGTAGAACCAGCGAGGTGAGCTTAGTTATTGAAACTTCTGCCGCCACCACGTGGGCCACCAAAGCCGCCACGGCTGCCGCCGAAGCCGCCACGATCACCGCCGCCACTGCCGCCACGACGATCACCGCCGAAGCCGCCTGTGCGTTCTTGTGGAGGGCGAGCTTCGCTAACACGAATGCGTTGGCCTTTGAATTCTGAGCCATTCAATTCTGTGATAGCGTTGTTAGCTGCTTGGCTGTCATCCATTTCAACAAAACCAAAACCACGGGATTCGCCGCTGAATTTGTCTTTGATGATGCGAGCTGATGCAACTGCGCCGAATGATACGAAAAGATCGTTTAAATCTTGTTCAGATACGTTGTTGGCAATATTGCCTACATAAAGTTTCATAGAGGGTCCTTTTGTAATGACGCTTATAACGTCATCACGATATTAATGAATATAATGTTCAAATTAAATTTCTAGGGTTATTGCTTAAGGATTGAAAGAGAAGAACAAAGAAATTAATGCTTAAATGGCTTCTTCAATGCCTCAGACGCTGTGCTATTCTAACTAATCTATAATGACTCCTGACCGATATTGAATCTTAACTTACTCTTGCACACTCATTTTTATAAACCTTTAAGCATTAGTTGCGGCTTATGCGACTCATAATGAGGCATGGTCCCGCAGTAACTCATTGGGTTTGAAGCTACTATCTGTCAACAAGTATACCGACTGTTCATATTATTTCAAGTGGATTCACGCTGATGGCTCAATGAGGGCAAAAAGGCCTGGCAATTCATGCCAGGGATCGCGTGACCCCAGATATGCAAGGGTAGCGCCGCCGCCGGTTGATAGATATGAAAAGGCGCTGGCAAGGCCAAAAGTGGCTATGGCATCGGTGGCATTGCCCCCACCGGCGACCGTATAACAAGACGGGACTGCGGCAATGGCTTGTAAGACCGCCTGCGTACCGTGAGCATAGGCAGCATACTCGTACATGCCCATGGTGCCGTTAGTAAAGATGGTTTTGGCCCCCACCAGGCCCCGCGTAAAGCATGAAATGGTATCTGGGCCGACGTCAAGGCACTGTGCGGTTGCGGGAATGGCATTAACGGCGCAGGCTTGTGCCGGTGAACCGAGCTGGCCCTCAATAATCATCATATCGGTGGGCAGTATCAGGGTGACGTGGTGTGCTTGCGCCCCTTCAATAATGTTTCTTGCCTGCTGGACAGCCTGATCGGTGACCGGCGTTGTGCCAACGACAAGGCCCTGTGCCTTTAAAAATGGTAAAGCGAGTGCGCCACCAATCATGATAGTGGTGGCCGGCTGCGTGGTCATAATCTGGTTGATAAGCGGGAGCTTATCGTCAAGCTTGGCGCCGCCAAGGACAAGAATAAGGGGCTTATCCGCATTGGTTCGAATGCGCTCCAGGCAGTTGATTTCACGTTCAACTAAAAGGCCTATGCCACGATTAGCTCGAGCATAAAGTTGCGGCAACGCATTAACCGATGCATCTGATCGGTGTAACGTGCCAAATGCATCGTTGATATAGCGGGTGCCAAGGGTTGCCAGTGTTTTGGCAAAAGCAAGGTCATTGTCCTTTTCTCCTGCAAAAAAGCGAATATTTTCAAGTAAAGTAAGTGAGTGACTGGCTTGATCCTGTAAGGCTTCATGCGGTGTAGCCGCGTGAGTAACATTGTAACCATGCTCCCAAAACCATCCAGCAAGCTGTTTAGTGGAAAGCGTGGCATCAAAGATCCCTTTGTGTGGCCGTCCAAGATGGGTAATAATAGTTACTGATGCGGCATTGTGCTTATTTAGATAGGCTAGCGTAGGCAAAAATGCCTGTAAGCGGTAATCATTTTCTATGATACCGTCCCTGAAAGGTACATTAAGGTCGGCACGAACAATGACGTGCTGGCCGGCCAGATCAAGGTTCTGAATAGTGGTCATTTGGTGATTCCTCAAATGAAATGATTTCTATTTGACATTATTAATAAAAGCTGTTATGCTCAAAACCAGTAAGGTAGTGTATTGATTTACCATAATCCAATAACGGAGGATTTACTATGAAGAAGTTATTAACGTTAGCATTATGTGCTCTATGTGCTGGAACACTAGCCACCGTGCACGCTGATTACGCTCAAATGGATGAAGGCATTGATCAGGGCAGTGACGCAGTTAGCAATGACGACCTAGAAAGTCTTTTCAATGAGATGGCACGCTCAGAAAATGAGCAAGAAGCCGCCCCTGAAGAGGTTGAAGTCATTGAGGAAGAAGAGATAATTCCGGTGCCTGAGGCAACCGAAGCGCCAGCAGTTGCTGAGTAGTTTAGAGTTGTAACGGCGCTCGTACGCTCCTGTCCTTCGACAGGCTCAGGACGAGCGCCGGTTTTGAACACCAAGTAATGCTTGTTTATTTAACGGGGCTCTAGAGCAATCTAGGGCCCTTTTTCTTGCCTTCCTCCTTCTATCCCCAGACCCCCCCTTTTTACAAAGTACGCCCTCCATGGTAGGATCTTGTATGGATGTTACGATGGATTAATGCAATCTGTCGTTATTTATGTAACAAGTGGAGGATTTCTTATGAAAAAGGTTTTATTACTAGCATTTCTTGGCACGTTGCTAAGTGGCGGTGCGGTTCATTGTATGGATAGGTACTTTGACCGTGTTGAGGGTCGGGCAGCCGAAGATCCACATGCAAGGGAGAAGGTGCTTGCAAGAGCTGTGTTTATCTATTTGAGCAATACCGCTGCTGCCGGAAAAGCAGCTGATCTCGGGGAGGTTGAAAGACAATCTGAGGTGATTGGCGTTAATGGGCTCAAGATTAGTGCTAAAGGCATACTGGTACGGCAGCAAAATAATTGGCATTTTTGGGAGAGCATGTCCGTTGGGGACATGGCTCGCAAGGCCGGAGAGCTCACTATGGATTACGCGATTAAGCCAATGTGCCTAGTTTTGCTTATGGTTCTTGCTATCAAGTATGGCAAATGGTCAGGAGCAAGAGCTCAGCTTGTGCCGTCTCCTAAATAATTTTAGAAAATCTTAAAACTATAAAAAATGGAAAGGTTATGATATGAAAAAGAGTTTAATAGTTATGGCTTTTATAGCATCGTCAGTTTTGGGTCTTAGTACCTGTTTTGGTATGAATCAGCCGCAAGAGGGTCAAGCGGTCCAACCACCACCACTACCACTGCCGCCGTACCAGCAACCTGATGCAAATCCCGATCAGCTTGCTCAAGCTGAGCAAGCTCGGACAGCATTTCAGGCAGCATTTGCCAGGCTTTCACCAGCTCAACAAAGGGCGTCTGAAAGACAATCGGGGGTGGTAATACTAACGCATCAAAGTGGATACCTCGTTGCGTTTAATGCGCATTTTAAAGAAAATTGGGGTCAGTATACTAGCCCTTTCCTTGCAAAAGTCAAAAACTTTGCTATTGGGGCATTTGTGGGGTCTTGTGTACTGGCTATTGCTGGATACAGTAGTGTTTGGGTGACGAACAAAATATTTTTGGCACCGGTAGCAGCTATGTTTAAGTAAATGAGAATATCCTCATCAATCCTGCCGCAAAACCTGCACAATGGGCAACCGCGTTGCCAGCCGGCTTGGCAGCCACGAGGCGAAAAAGCCGAGCAGCAGGGTGGCGATAAAGACCACCATAAAGATTTCGCTGTCCATGCGCGCTGGCAGATGTGAGACAAAATAGACATCTGGTAGCGGTATGCATGGGTAGCGTTCAAGCAGATAGCCAACCAGGGCGGCAAGCCCAAGGCCACACAGTGACGCACTGGTGGTGATGGTTAATCCCATACTTAAAAAGATGGAACGAATGGCTTTGTCGCCCAGTCCCATTGCTTTGAGAATGGCAATATCGCGGCGCTTGGCCTGAATCTGCATAAAGAGCAGCGATATCATATTCATACTTGCCACCAGCGTGATCAACGCAAGAACAAAAAAAGCTACTATTTTTTCCAGCATAAGTGATCTG
>JABCZU010000026.1 GCA_013289515.1 Candidatus Babelota bacterium
CTCATAGGCATGATACTGCGTTGGATCAATGACAATGTAGTGGCGATTATTGACGGTAAGTTGGTCAAGCTCCGCCGATTCGCCCCCAGAAAATTGTATCATACGTTTTGTTATCGTTACCCGATTGGTCGCGTCCGACGATTGCAGGGCCTGGATGGCCTGTAGAACATTTTGTAGATCATCGACGGGAACAAAGCCATCAGAATCACCTGGTGCCCGTGCTGTTCTCAAGCCATCACTGCTAATGAGATTAAGATAGGCAACATAATTGCGATTTTCAATCACGTCGCCCCAGGCATGGTGCGCCTTTTCAACATCAGCACCAGTTTGCGTTGGATAGGTTGTATAAAACGTTTGGCACTTTTGGTCGCGAGTTGAGATTCTTGAAAATGTATACGTACGAGTGATTGGGTCATATAAAGCAAAATCACACAAATTGCGCATCATCGTTTCAACGCAATCTGAAAATTTTTGACCATCAAAGAGGACGTTCTTGTACCCAAGGATTTTGGGCGATGGGTTATCGTAGATGCATTTCATAACTTCGGTATACACAATTGCTTCATATGAAACCAGAGAGAGCACATCTCCTAATGCCTCTGGTTGATCACTTGAAGCCTCAAGATTAATGAGCGCCGTTGTAGTTGCTTCTTTAGTACCTTGATTATACGCGGCGGCTGTCAGCCATGCAGGAGCATCGAAGAGTTGTTGGCCTTCCTGCGTAAAAATAGGGGTATCAAGGTTGGCTGCGATTGCATCAAAATAATTTTTTATGTCCTGTTTGGTCTCAGCTTTGTGATAGACAAAGGCAAGCAAGATAGCATAAGTGGTATAAGGAAGGTACTTTGGGGTTGATGACTGATCGGCAAAAAGATCGCACTCCTCCAGTGAGGCGCACAACGCGTCAACGAATTGTTCTAGCCGATTTTCTTTGGCGTTAGTACCAAGCGCCTTGGTATAATCTTGATTGGCACATTCTGCCGATTTTTTCTTGAAAATTGCCGACACCTCTTCAAGCTTATGATCGGCCGCCAGGACATCATTGATATTTTTCGGTCCGGCATTATTTTTTAAAAGCTGGTGCAGTGAATCGATATGCTTCTTGGCTTCCTTGTTGCCTGCATCCGCCTTGTCCTTGATGTACTGATAGAGATCTTTATTGGCCGGCTTATCGCTTGGGGTCTTTTTTTCCTGCTTGCACCACCAACCGCTCGCCTTTGAGAGCCACTTGACCCATTCCTTTAATGACAACGCCTTTGCTTTGACCGTAGCGGTTATAGCCGTCACCTCGCCAACAAGGTTTTCATAGATGGGCTTTGTTGTTGCAATCGACGCCTTAAAATCAGCATCATCCAAGATTGTCTTTTTCAAATCCTCTTTGAGCCCATCACGCTTGCCGGTTGCCTTATGCTGCTGAATAACCCCAATAAGGTTGCCTACCGTTGCGGTAGAAAAGTGCATGGCCGGCCAGCTTGCGTTGCTGGTAATACCAAAGCTGCCCTGGATAATATGAAAAAGCTGCTGCAATAGTTTGACGGTAGCATGCTCCGGATCGCCGTACAGATAATATTTCTTGGCTACATCAAATTCCCACCACAGCGCGCCAGTAATCGGCGAGCACTGTTTAAACTCGCTGGTCAGTATGTCGCTGGTATCTTTGATTGATGCGATGGAAAAGGGCGCAAGGACTGACTGCTGGTCATCATCTCCGTTGGCGCGCACAAGGTTGTTGATAAATGGCGCACAGCCCAAGAATATGAGGGGAAGTAGGAAAAATTTTCTAAACGTCACAACCGTTCTCCTTTTATTGATTTTCACAGCGCACTACACAACAAGTGAGCCAATAGTGATGCTAACAGAGTGACGATAAAAATTTCAAACAATTAGATAATGGGCGACCGCAGTGTTATACTTTCACAAAAGATCTTTTCTTACACACCATAAAGCAAAGGACGACGCGATGAGCGTTAATGATGATTTTATTAAAGAAGTTACTGAGCGCGCAACCTACAAAGTTTCGCGTGATAAAAACACTAAAATGGTCACCGTATGGTGGGAGCGCTTTCCTGCTATCAAGGCAACAGCCGATACTGTCCAGGAGGCTAGAAAGCTGCATCTTGAGCTGCTGAAAAATGACCCGGATGTGAGAGCGGCAATCGCCGAAGACCTACGGCTGCGCTATAAATATTAAGATTCATCACGCAAACAATCCGGATTTTATTATTGAAGTGCTGATTGCATCTCTTGCAATATTTTTACCCCCAAGAATGCCCCTCTCAATTCCCAATCAAACTTGTCAATGCTTCGCGTATATTTTCGTTTGCATCAAAAAAAGGTTTGGCAACAGCGTACAGTGGATATGTGTGTACTCTATGCTCCAAGGCATAATTATGAGAAAAAAAACGCATTCCATACAAAGAGCTTTGATGCGTATCTAAAAATATGTGCAAACTTTTGATGCGCGAACTTGTGCCAGCTTTAACTTCAATAGGAACAACGGCTTCCTTTATTTGCACTAAGTAATCAACTTCTGCTTGGCTGTTACGGTTCTCGCGATGCCAATAAAAAAGATGGCTCTTGCTGATTGGATCAGAATATGCCAGCATCTCTTGTCCAACAAAGGCTTCCACTATTTCGCCTTTGTTGATAAAGGTGGTTAAAGGATCGATAAACCATGGCGCTATATCAAGGCTAAGTGATGCCTGACCAAGGCCAACATCTAAAAAAATAATTTTAAAATCATCAAGTTGCGCCTGTGCTCCGATTGGAATCCCCTGTCCTGCACTACGGACAACAGGATATACCAGTCCAGCCTTTTCCAGCAGTTCTAATGCAGGCTCAAGCTCTCTTTTTTGATATTCGCCAACACGGCTATACATAAATTTATTGCTCAGTTGAGATACGGCGTGATGAAACAGTCGATCGAGATATTTTATCTGGTGTGCTGCGGCATATTTATTAAAGTCTTGCGTGTAGGAGTCAAGAAGGTCTGCGTGTATTCTTTTTACATTTCGCGATGTCTGCGTTTGCACCCACGCATTGACAGCCGCGGGCATACCGCCTATGGCAAGGTAGATGCCAACTAAATTAAGAAACTGATCATGCAACGCATCGAATAAAGGTTCTTCTATCCTACGATTCAAAATTGTTCTTGCCCATTGTTCATGCCCAAGGGCAACCAAAAATTCTAGAAATGACATTGGATACATGTACAAACTAGAAATACGCCCAACCGGCATTCCTACCTGCTCAATGGCAAAATCCAAAAGCGACCCAGCAGCAATAACATGCAGCTCTGGCATTGTTTCATAAAAATAGCGCAGCGTAATAATTGCTTTGGGGACTGACTGAATTTCATCGATAAAAAGTAAGGTGGAACCAGGGGTGATATCTTTTTTTAAATATTCGGTAAGCTGCAACACTATCCTTTTAGCGTCATGGTCCTGCTCAACAATTTTTTTAGCCGACTCATCAGACTCTAAATTAATTTCAATAAAGGTCTTAAATGACGTTCCAAGGTTGCGCGCGGCATGCGTTTTGCCGACCTGCCTTGCGCCGCGCAGCAAGAGTGGCTTTCTGTCAAATTGCGTCTCTTTCCACTCTTTTAAGAAGAAATCTATTATTCTTTTCATAGTACAGCCTTTCAGCCCGGAGTTAATTTTTAAGTTTAATGTAGAAAAAACAAACTCATTTTGGCTAGTATATGCAGAAAAAACAGGGTAAGTTTTTGTGATTCATGTATAAAAAACAAAGATACCTTTTAATTTAGGCACGTTTGAAGCGTTTTTCTATGTCATTTTTGGGCACCGCCCACATGGTAGGTCGTCCGTGAATGCAGATAAAGCGATTTGAGGTCTGATTGAGATCATTAATAAGCTGCTGCATCTGAATAGGCGTTAGCGCATCGCCAGCTCTAACCGCCGCCTTGCATGCTGTTTGCGCATGCACAAAATCGTTAAGCTTTTGGGTGAAGAGCTCTTTATCAATCGTTGCATATTCTTCTATAAACAGTGCTGCTTCTGTCAGTAGGTCTTTGAGTGACGGGCCGCGCAGGAGCGGCGGCGTACTGCGCACCACGATCTCATCCTCGCCCATCATATCAATATCAATGCCCTGAGCAAGCCAAAAGTCTTTATGCTCCATGATGGCTCGGACCTGTGACGGCGTGAGCGCAATAACTTCAGGGAATAAAAGCGCGATTCCTTCAGCCTGGGTAAAATAATTTTTGTAACGCTCGTATAAAATACGTTCATGCGCTGCATGCTGATCAACGAAAATAAGTTCGTTGCCCTTTTCTATCATGATGTACGTATTGAAGAGCTGGCCCATGATGGAGAATTGCTGGTCGGTGGCTTGCGAGGAAAGGACGGTGTCTTGGGTGTGTGTAAGTATGCGCTCATCCACGCACGAATCTAAATCAGCAAATGCTTCATCTAAGTTTTGTTCAATGGCCAATTTTCTATCGCCGTCGCACCCCTCCATTCGGTCCCCTACGGGGCTAAAGGCCTGCGGCACCTCCATCGGGGCGAACGGCCTTTTAGTAATTGAATCACCCCGGAGGAGTGTTTGAAAAGTTGGAACGAGCGGTTCTTTACCTATCCAATCCCCGTGAAAGAGCGCAACACGTTGAGGGGTATAAGCAAACTGGTGCTGCGCTTGATATTGATCCGTTCGCCCCGATGGAGAACCCGCAGGGCGTAAGCCTGAGTCTTTTAGACGAAGGTTCGAATGGAGGGGTGCGAACGGTTGCAACGTCTGCGAAACATGATTTTCAAGTGTTGCCTTCACCAAGGTTGCAAGCGTGGTCTGCACAACACCCGGTTTGATAAATTTTATCTCTTCTTTTTTTGGATGCACATTAACATCAACAAATTGAGGATCTATTTCAATAAAAATCACCGCAGCAGGATAACGCAAAGCGGGTAATATATTGAGGTACCCTTTCATCAGTGCTTTACCCAGCTCGTAATTTTTTATCCATCGATTGTTCACAAAGAAATAAATATTTTGTCTGCCATATCGCCAGAAAGTTGGCCGAGAAATGTAACCGGTGATACGAAAGGACGGTTTTTCTTGCACACCGCTCAATGCATCATCGGATACAAGTGGCATAAAGTGCTGCGCAAAGGTGTGGTCCCACAGTTGACATGCACGATCTTTAGCATGCGCTACCGGCGGGGCATTGAGTGTTAATGTAGTATCATGGTAGAGCTTAAAATGCACCGCTGGATAACTGAGGCAAAATGCATGAAATACTGCCTGAATAGCATTCCATTCAGTGTCATCCTGTTTTAAAAATTTTTTCCTGACCGGGGTATTAAAAAATAAATCTTTGATGCTGATATCACTGCCTACGGGGCAGGCAATGGGCACTTCGTGCAAAACCCTACCCTCGCTGTAGGCCAGGCTGATGCCAACATCCTGCTGGCTAAGCTGATCAGATTTTGTAACAAGCGTGACGTGACTAATTGCTGAAATGCTGGCAAGCGCTTCACCGCGAAAACCAAACGATTGTACTTGTTCAAGGTCGTCAAGGCTGGTAATCTTGCTGGTTGCATGCGGCAAAAAACAGAGCTTAGCATCCTCTGGCAGCATGCCACAGCCATTATCAACAATGCGTATTAGTTCCTTGCCTGCCTTGTGTACATGCAACGTAATCTGGGTAGCGCCGGCATCAAGGGCATTTTCCATCAGCTCTTTAATAACGTGGGCAGGGCGCTCTATAACTTCGCCCGCTGCAATTTTAAGCGCCTCTTGTGGTGATAGGACGTGGATTTTTGGCATGCGATAAAACCTCTTCATTCAGAACAATCGTTGTACTCACCGGCTTTTGCGATGACCCTATAAAATTAATCGTCCCGGTAACCAGATTAAGTTCAGCTTTCTGGCTAGTAATCGCAACCGGCACTTGGGAGCGTGATGCCCCTTTTTCTTGCGTGATAGATACGTTGCCTTCTAGAAGACATTTTTGTTCACGCGGATAAAATGTCGCCTTATCAGCGCATGCCTTTCTGTGGCGTTGCGTAATACAAACATTATGGGAAAAGGTAATTTTCTTACAGGCATCAAGCGACGGCTGGGCCGGCACCGTTGTGCTGCCCTTTGCGCATGCCGCATGCTGCTTGCTACCTGTTGTACCATGCAATACCATATCGAGCTGTTTTGCAACCACCGTGCTTTGATCGGCCAGTGTGACATGTACATCATCATGATAGCGCAATAAAAAAGCCCCAGGCGTTGCGGGATCCTTTTTGGCAACTGCATGGGTACTGGTGATAATAATCTTAGAAAATGGATGAGCCTTGCGTGCTACAGCTCGCCCCATGAGTGGGGCAGGTACTGGTAACAATACAAGGCTCAAAAATATAGCTGGTATTATCATCTTAGTCAGGCGCTACCTGATTTTGCTTACGCATAACAAGGCGATGTGCTGTCTTAGCTAAATCAAGGCTATACTCAAACGATTGAATCGCAACCTCTTTAGCCACATTGCCACCAACGATAACAACACCTGTGACCATTGTTGCGGCTCCTTTGACCATATTAATGGCCCCACTAAAAACTAAATAGTAACCATTCTCAAGCGAGAAATCATAAAAGGATCGCACTTCCCTGAGTGGCTTATCGATGATTTCCTTAACATTACAATGAACAATACGACCCTGTGCATCGACAGTAACATCAATAACAAGCGTAAGGTCTCTAGTGACTTCCATGAATGCTCTCACGGGCACAGCATTAATGCCTTGAGCTATGGCACCAGGGTCCAATTGCAGGTTGTGTAGTGCTGCAACAAGGGGCTGCGCATTTACGTTTACTTGTGCAGGATTTTGTACCTCGGTGCGAGCATTCAATGATGCGGATAGCACCAGGGTAAAGAAAAAGAATGTTTTCAAGTGTTTCATAATCAAACTCCTAGATGAAAAAATAATCGTATAAACAACGACCAGTTACGACGTGTCATTTATATAAAATGACACGTGATTATAGCGCTGTGCTTTTAGAATAGCAATAGACTTTTTTTGAATGCGCTCAAATCCTTCGAGACAGCCACAGGGTGGCTTCCTCAGGACGAGCGCCGATTTTTTAGAACGCCGTGTTCATGCTCAGATGGAACTCGTGCGCGCTTTCGCCTTTTCTGCGGTCAAGCTTAAATCCCCAGTCAATTTTTGCAGGGACAGGCTTGAGCAGATTAAGACCAAAGCCGACAGCATGACGCAGGTCAAAATGATCACGCGCAATCAGTTCTTTGATCTGTACTTCAGTAAGGTTACCCTTTGGCGTATTCCAACCAGCACCAGCGTCATAAAAGAAGTGTGCCTTCATAGAATAATCGGGGAGCAGTGGGAATATTAATTCAGCTCTGAGCAAGAATTCATTACGACCACCCAGCGGGTCATTGCGCCCTCCACGATCAGTGGTAGCGCCTTTCCAGGCAGGGCTAATACTACCCCAACGAAAGCCTCGTACCGTGCTTGGACCACCGATATGGAACAGTTCTTTGTACGGAATTGGTTTGTCATACGACAGAGCAGCGATATGCCCAATTTTGCTGTACAATGCCAGAACTAAGCTATCTTCACCAATCAATGGGGTATAATAACTTCCTTCAAGCTCAGCTTTCCAAAAAGTAAAATCATGATTCATGCCGGGAGGTGCAACACGGGTAGCTGCAGAAAATCTGTAACCATTGCTTGGGTATACCTGATGATTACGCGTATCCTTACTAATCTCAAGCCCAAGCCAGCTCATGGTGCCTTCACGAAAGCGCTGCTGGATAACATGCCTGAAAAAATTATCATTCTTATTATGTATTCTAATGGCATTCTCAAATCCAATGGTCTCTATACCAGCATCAAAAATGATTTGTAACCGTTTATCAATCTCTGGTACCCATAGACCAAAGCGTGCATTGAAACCAAAAACTTTTTGCTGTGGTGGCGTTTCCAAGCCAAAGAATTCATCAAATTCATCCCAACGCTTATACACAAATAAACCACCAGAAAGGTTGCTATCAAAAAGGTGTGGATCAATCAATCGCGCTTCCATCTTTTTCATGCGATGGATGTTTGCCTCAACCATACCACCAATATCAATACCAAGCCCAAATAAATTAGCTTTTTCAAGCGTCAGGGCGCCACGCACCGATGGATTTGGATTGTATTGGTCTTGACCAAAGATAAGGCGTGCATCAAAGTGTCCGGTCTTTGCCTCTTTAACATTCATTTCAATATCAGCCAGTTGATCTGATAAGCGGTGCACTTTCCACTTGACGCCATCGCGCTGGAAAAAGCTCAGATATTCAACCGCTGCTTGTGATTGTGCCATCTTACGCGTTGTAATCAAGTCACCTTCAACGATTTCAATTTGACGTCTAATAATTTTGTCACGCGTCACCTGGTTGCCAGTGATAATAATTTTATTGGCGTACAACTTCACACCACGCTCAACATGAAAGGTAATATTCACCAATTTAGTAACTTCATCTGGCTTTACTTGCGGATACACATCGGCGTAAATGTAGCCCTTTTCGCCATACAGATCTTTGATTTTGTTGATGGAGTTCATCAGCTTGGTGCGAGAAAATGGTTGGCCCTTAGAAAATTCAACAAGCGGGAGTATTTCATCCTCTTCATAGATTTGGTCACCAACCGCCTGCACCTGGTCAACAATAAATTGATCACCCTCTTTAACATAAAAGGTGATGGTAATATCCTGCTTGTTAGCCGCATACGCAACGTCGGCCTTAGCCACCTTGGCCATCAGATAACCACGATCGTTATAAAAAGCCTCAATAACGTGTTTGTCCATGTCCAGAGCCTCTGCTTTGTAGCAACCAGCGCTGTCCATAAAGCCTAGTAACCATTTTTCACGGCTATAGATTTTGGTACGTAATTTGCGGCTCATACCGGGTGACGTGCCAACAAAGTTAACGTATTTAATTAATGATTTAGGGCCTTCGTCAATGGTAAACGTCACGGTGACTTTATCGCTATTTTCTTTATCGACTTCAACCTCATGCGTCACCGTGGCCATATGATGATTTTCATCTTTATAAAGGCGAGCGATAGTTTTTTCTATTCTATCAATAGTCTCTTCATCGATGGTTGTTAATGCATCAAGCTTGAGCTTTTCACGAATCTGTTTTTCATTAAATACCTTATCTTTTTTCTTAAATACAATTCGCTCGAGTATTTGCTTTTCTTTGACAACCACAAACAGGCGCACATGCGTGTCAGACGTATCCTGGGCCTCAATTTTAATCTGCCTAAAATACCCCAAGCTGTATAAATTATTGATAGCCTGTTCGCTCAATTTTGGATCTAATGGCCCACCGATTTTATACGGAACCCGGGCAAGGATAGCCTCCTTGCCAATATAATCATTGCCTTGAACGATAATATCTGTAATTGTCTTATGATCACCGGCCAGGACAGGGTCGCAAAATGCGGCTCCCAATACTAAAACGGCAATCGCCTGTCTTAAAATAGTGTTATGCATGGATCTTTTTTTCCTATGAACGGGAGTTCAATGCAATTGTCAGTGCCGATTTAATCAACACACCACGTAAAAAATTATGATACCGATTCGAGAAAAAAAAGCTATGTTTTTTAAATGTGTCTGATGACGAATGCATGTAGAAAAATTGAAAAGCGCCCCATTACGCGCAATGGGGCGCTTTTCAATTAATCAAGGCTTTACAGCAGTATAGACTAAAAAATCATGCCGTGGCTGGCTTCTTTGCAACTTTTTTTACAACTTTTTTTACTGCTGTACGATTATTTCGAGCCTTCAGCTGTTGACGCGCTTTAATAAGTTGCTGTTGCTTAATCTTTTGCTGCTGTTTAAGTTGCTGTTGCCTGATATTTTGTCGTTGTTTGAGTTGCTGTTTTGTAGCTACCTTCTTTTGCAACGTTACCTTCTTTTGCAATGCTACCTTTTTTTTCTGTTGCGCCACCTTGGCAGGGGACTTCTTTTTTACAGGCATCTTACCTTGAGGCTTTGGCGCATACGCACATTTATTGAATGGGTGAGGATGTATGATTCCATACCCTTTCCCTCGGGGAACACGCTTATATGGCGAATAAGTCTTACAATACCAGCAAAATGGGTATTTGCACTTGCTACATAACATCCACCAACAGCCTTGGGCTTTTTGGATATTAACATGACATTTTGGACACGGCTCAATACCAAGGGCCTTTTTAGTCTCAGCTGACATATCATTCGGCCCCTGCTGAACGACCGCCTCTTGTTCTTGCTTGAGCTTGAGGAATTCACGTTCTTTCTCGGGCTGTCCAGCTGTAATTGCTCGAACATCCGCCGCGTTAAATAGCGCTCTACATAGGGGACACTTCAATTCTAAAACATCTTTACTTTTTAATGCATTATCAACAAAGTCCCGTAAGCATTGCTTACAAAACATATGTTCTTTATTGCATGATAATGCAATAAAATCTGATGTCGGCTTCTCCTCAAGACATATGTCACATTTACGTTGAGTTGCGGCAGAATTGGGTGATGACGACTCATGCGTAGCACCTGTACCAGCAGCAACTGCTACTTCCTGCGATAAGGCCGTACAAAGCCCAAGAATAATCAACCAAAAAGTCCTGTACTGCATAACAATCCCTTCAAATTATTTTTTTATTATTTTATTTTTTATTATTTTAAATGTGCAAATTAAGTATACATGGTACATGTTTCAAATCGCAATAAATTTAAATGAGAAGATTTGCCTCAAGGAATACATACTCGTCCTGTTGCCTAGACCAAATGCCTATACACAGCATTTAGCTCATCACGCAGCAGTAAGGATGCCGGCTGCCAAGGCCTAAGCTGCTCTTTAATGTGCTCAATAACGTCACGCGGCATGCAGGCACCCTGCTTATCAAAAGACCGCCCCTTGCCGGTGAGATAGGCCTTAACCTGGGTACCATCCGCGCATAAGTTGATATCAACATCACTAGTTGACGTAACGCCATGTAAGGCCTCAAGCAAGAGGGGCGTAAGAATGACGATAGGCAGTGGCGCTAAAAAGGAGGTATAATTTAGTTCATCTTTTTTCCACATAATAAACCATAATTCTTTATGCGTTGGGTCGATGCTGTCACGCACAAAAATATTACGGCCCTTGAGCAACTCTTCAACCAACGTCAGCTCTTTCATATCTTCTGGCGCCAGCTCTTCTTGGGAGGGAGTGGCTTTTTCTACAGTGGCAGCAATTGGCCGTTCAATCATCAACCGAACCTGAATAATATTTGATAGTGCCTGTCCAGCAGCCTCCTTATTCTTGCTTATCTTTGAAAGGCGTTGAGCACTTAAAGATTTTTTTGAACTCAACCAATCGGCCCGCTGCACACGATCTTGCTCAGAATAAAAATGATAAATATTTCTAAAGGTGCTCGCATTATAAAAACATTCAGTTTCTGGCTGTACCGGCACGCCAAACATAATAAGCTGATCAATAATCAAATCCTTTTTTATCGGCACATAATCATGCCTCTTTTGGTCAAGCTTGCTGCTAGCATACTCTCTGGAGGGCAAACTTTTTAAAATTTGGGCAACGGCCTGTAGCGACTTATTTTGGTCATTATCATGCGAATAGACATAGCCATCATTCCACGATGGTACGGCAAGCACAGTATTAATAGCGGCTAAATTAAGACAAACATTGCCACCGTGAGAATGGCAAATGAGACGAATTTTAGGATAAATCCCCTTTTTATGAAATAGTGAAAGCTCTTGGTTGAGCAGATTATACAATCTAACAGCCTCAAAACGGCGACTATTTTGGCTCACCAGGCCACTCCATCCAAAGGTATAAAAATAATTAAGCTCCTGATGGGGATGGACGGCATTGCTCACCTCGTCATAGGCTTTTGCCAAAGGATACGCAACACACTGATCGCAAGACACGACCGGATCAAAGGATGGCTCAACCCGTATCAACCCGCGCTGCAATATTGGCTGATCCCTAAAGAAAAATGGGTCATCACGCATACCTCTGGTAAGTCGACGATAAAACGTCCCTGAAATCTTATCAGCCCAAACGCTATTGAGATTCAACAGGCTCAATATTGAACTAAAACTGCCATGCACAAAGACGGTCATCCAAGGCTCCCCTCCCGCCACCTGCTCAACTGCCTTATCGGCCTGCCGTTTTGAGGGCCGGTTATATAGTAAAAATAGGCCGCTGGATAGGGCTATTATGAAAAAAACCACCGTGCTATTTTTGTACATTATTTTCATGAACGCTCCCTTTAATAAAATTTCAATTTATTAATTTATTGATTTGTCCCGGTCAACCTCTTTACAATAAAGATTAGAATTAACTATCAAACCATTGGGTGAGGCATGATACTGTTATTATACAATAAGTCCGGTGTACGGACGCATATCATATATCTGCTTGGCGCATTGCTAGCAATCTTGCCAGGCACAACAAATCTATTATCATCATCGCAGCCTTGCTCAGTAAATGATATTGACGATGCAGGCGATAGTACCGAGCTACCATCACTTAATGCTTTGGTAACTGACGTGATTGTGGCAGGCAATAATAGTATGGCATTAACGCTATCAAAACGTCTCAAGGATGAGACGCGAGAACTAGAAAAGGATCTTGCGACTGAGCAGTCTAAGGAGCATCAAAAAGTAGCCCTTGAACTTGAAAAGCTGGATAAACGAGCCCAAGAGCTTAAAAAGCAAGCGCGCACAAAGGCCTGCCAGCTCGAACAGGATGCCGCCTGCGAAATGCTTGATATTATTGATCAGGCAGAAAAAGAAGAGATTTTAAAGCGCCAGAAAGTACGCAAAGAAGAGCTTAAAAAGCGGCTTAATGACATTGCTAGCCAAGACTTTACCCCTACAACGCAGGTAGTGCCAACGCCTGAACAAACTAGGTCTGAGCAAAGAGCTTGGAAAGAAGAGGTCAGACAAAGCATTACCAGAGCCCTTACCTACCTTAATGGCATTATCCAAGCAGGTGAATCATCACAAGAGGCGTCTGAATTTTCAAAAAAATTTGAAAATCAATCAGCCTGGTTCAATACCACTCTAGATGCCATACCTGCAGCACCTACAGCAAATCCATCATATACTGCACTGCTGCACAAAAAAAATATATTGAACGCGCTGGCTAAGGCTCAGCAAGAGGCCGATGGAATAATCCTTGACCATCTTACAGCATCAGGACACGCCCCCGATTATAGTAAAATACGCCTTGCCGCTCTGTACGAAATTAATAGCATGCTACAAAATCAATCGGATGCTAGCGCGAAGAAATCAAGCACTGGCCTATCACACGATCAAATCAGCGCGATTGTTACTAAGATAGTACAAAGATCCTCCTCCGCTAATGCGCCTTCGCCTAAAGGCTACCAGCCTACGCACCCTTCGAGACAGCCTGTCGGCTTCCTCAGGGCGAGCGCTCATGGTGAGGAGCTGCGTAGCAGCGTCTCGAACCACGGTAGGCAGGATGAGCGCCAGCCAAACCAAGATGAACGCCTCAATGAGCTCTTGATAACAACAAAAAACTTACAAGAAAAAGTAATCCATGAGGAAAAACAGGCTGCCATGCTTACCCAGCAGCTGCAGCATGCCCATGATGCTTCCAAGCATGCACAGACCGAGCTGGAAGCTACAGGAGCTGAAAGAAACAGGCTTTCTATTGCTGTGCAACAGCTGCATGATAGCCTGAATCACCAAAACGCATTGGTTGCGTCGCTCACACAGCAACTGGCGCAGAATAGACAAGAGGAAACAATGCTCAAGGATCACCTTAAAATTATGCAAGAACAGGCCGCCAAAGAAAAGCTTAGTGCACTTGAACAGGCACATGATGCAATACAAAAGACTGAAGCAACTCAAAAGGCGCTGACGGCATTGCAAGAGCAGGCAGCCGAGGTACTGAGCCAAGCAAATAATCAGAGGCTTGAATATCAGGCGGCACAGACCAAAACAATCCTGACTGAAGAACTTGCAAACCGATCAATCACCGAGCAAAATTACTATTTTGATGTTAAAAGCACTCTTTTAAGCGAGCAAGAGGCAATTTTAAATAATGAACTTGTTGACCTAGAAAATAAAAAAGCATCACTTGATCAGCAACAGCAAGCTCTAGATGAGCGACAACAATGGCTTGAAGGCCTAGCTGCATCGCTTAAAGAATCTTTTGAGCAACCGATATCGCAAGTCCCACCACAATCTGATACCATCCAGGCCGAGCAGGCTGCACAGGTCTTGTTGCCCGAAGCTGAAGATGATTCATCAACACCGGTCCTTGTCCCTGAGCACTCTGAAGCTACTACCAGGGCAGCGCTGGAGGCAGAGCTTGCTGCTCGGATTGCCCTTCCTGCCGCGTAATTGAACAAAAAAGTATTTTTTTATAAAAGATTTGAAACAAGTTGTCCTTTCTGTGCTATGCTGAAAAATTATAAAAGGAGAGACCGGAAGGCAGTCCTTCATCACGTTAACCTGCAGGAGGAGTAGTATGAGGTGTCCTAAATGCACGGGACTTATGGTGATGCAATCGTTCTTCGATCACTTTATCAACTTTGAGGGCTGGAAATGCCTTAACTGTGGTAAGATCGTCGAGAAACGAGAAAACACTATAAAAGATGATGCTTTTAGTATTTTTTATCAGCGACAAAAACTGAAAAAACATAGCGACTGACAATAGAATAATGAGTACCTACTTTATTAGCATCCAGGCAACACATCAACATGCCCAGCTTGCCCTTTTTCAAGACACCACTTGCTTGGAGGTCTTTCATGATAAGGACAGGAAAGCAAGCTCTCACCTCATCAATCACATCAACGCGCTCCTTGGTAATCACGGCATCACTAAAAAAGATCTTGCCTTTATTGCCGCAGATAAAGGACCAGGGGCATTTACATCATTACGTGTTACTATTGCCCTGCTTAACGGCATAGGCTACACGCGCACAACGCCACTGATAGGTGTTGATGGACTTGCCGCCCTTGCTTGCCAGATGGCTGACAGTGCTGGACAGCACATGCCTGCGCTACAATCGTTTTACAGCGCCCCACTATTAAACGCCTATAATGGCGATGTTTATTATGGATTATATAGAGTTGATGCGCACGTATCCTTCGAGACAGCTCTTACGAGCTTCCTCAGGACGAGCGCCACAGAGGTAGCCGACAGATCACCAGAGGCCCAGCAACAGGTCCTGCCAAATGGCTGTCTTGCAAGTACAGCGGCAATCGCGTTACTTAAAGAGACTATTCAAGATCAACCAGTCGTCATCAATGGTAATGGGCTTGAGCTGCACCAGGAGCTTATTGCATCTACCTTTGGTACTCAGCTCATTGTGCCTGCAGAAGTTTATCAGACGGCAAGCGCTGTGACGATTGGCAGGTTAGCCTATCAACAATTTTTGGCCGATAGCACTCCATGCTACCAGCTTGAGCCACAGTACCTTAAATCTCAGTATTTTACCATTAAACAGCCACCGCTTAGTAACGCGCAATAGCCCTAAGGCTGCCAAGCGCAACGGCAACGGCCTCCTGCGAGCGCAAGATTGTTGGCGTAAGTGCGTAGCACTCGAATCCACTATTGAGCATTAGTTGCTGTTCTTGGGTTGCAAATCCACCCTCTGGTCCTATGAATAGTGAAAGACTAGTCGGTTTGTGGTGGGTGACGGCTGTCAGGCAGTCCATGAAGGGTTTGCCTGTTGCTTCGAAGTAGATTGTAGGGGATTGGGCGTTGGCGCTCATATCCTTCGACAGGCTCCCAGCCTTCGCACAAGGCTTCGGCGGGCACGGCAGGACGAGCGCAGTATTAGGAGTATGCTGATCCTGAGATAATAAATCTCTTTCACTACCATGATTAGAATTTAACAAGGACGCTCGTGGTGAGCTTGTCGAACCATTTGAGCGTACGGGGCACATAAGTTCCACCGGCTCATTGAGCGCGGGAACAACAAACTGTTTGGCCTGCTCGCAGCCGGCAATCATAGCCTTCCTTAACCGCACCACCTCTTTTTCTCCATGCCATGACCGCTGGACTTTAGCCGTAATAAGCGGGGTAATCGATGTAGCACCCATTTGAGCTGCGTAATAGGCAATGTCTTCAAATGTCTCTTTTTTAATCAGTCCTACATACAAATTTATACGTGGCTGCAGTGGCTGGTGCTGCTTAATGTCTTGAATAATGCCACGCATTGTGCCCTTTTTGCGAGCAGCCAGTGACGCAACAGTTACTAGGGCGGAATGCGTGTCATTGAAAATTTGTACAGAATCGCCAGGCTCAAGCCGTAAAATAGTGGCTAGACGGTGGACAAGGTCATCGTCGCCCAGCGTAACTTCTTGCCCTGGAGATAGCGTGGATAGTTCTAGGGATTGATTGTTTATGTACAATGCAAAAAGGTGTTTTTCTGTCATAGGTCATAATTAAGGAAAAGTATTGTTAGACGGTGTCTTAGGCTTATCATCTGCTGCTTGAAGTTTATAGATAATGAGAGCGGCAAGCATGGTACCACCCACTACACTGGCAACAACCCACTCTTGCTTATTGTCCTGAGCATGCTGTCGAGTAGCCGCAAACATCTCCCGAGTCTTCTCTTTCAGCTTCTGCCACCGATCAAACGCCCCCTCCCGGGCTTTGGAAAATTCGCTTTTTAAAATAGTCATGGCTATTGCTCTCCCTTCTGTGGTGCTGAGCATGTTAACCACCTCAGAGACTGCCGGCAGCTCTGTGCGGGGACCAGGTAATGGCACCTCAATGGGATCATCAGGATAGGGGTCCTCATTGCTATCATCCTGGTCGTCTTGGTCAATGTTATCAAAGGCCCTGGCCGGTGCGA
>JABCZU010000027.1 GCA_013289515.1 Candidatus Babelota bacterium
GGTTGAAGGGAACGCGCAGTTCCTTAACCCTTTTTTGAAGAGCCTTTGGCATATTTGCCATGTAGCCTAGGTTCGCTTATTTTTTCTTATATGCATAGTGCCATTGGATCGATTGATTGATGTGAATATCGGATCCTAAATTTGTTCCGGGATCCGATATTCATTTTTTCGGTGTACAGCCCGTTTCGCGATTATTTCGCGATTATTTCGCGATTTATTAAGTGCCATACGGTGGCAGGACCCCGGCCCTCAGGCGTAATCAATCCTAATTTTCTTAGTTTAGATAGTTCCAGTTGCATCATTCTATTAGTTATAGCGGTGGAAGTACTCATTTGTTCCATGATTTGTTGTCGAGCCAATTGGCCACTCGCTAAGACCATTAAGATCTCTTGTTGTCTTTTTGATAATTGTCTTAGGGTAAGCTGTCTTGTATCGTTTGCTATATCAACAGCGTGTATAAATTCTTTAAAGGGCAATGTAACCCAAAAACTATCAGACATTTCTTCAAATTTTGGCGAGGGATTTCCAGCGGCTTTACAGATATTGATAATGTCCTCAGTACCCCGGCCCCATTTTTCAATCATGCGGCATAAATAAAATACATGAGCAATGCGTTCATTGCGTGGCACTGAGCGGTGTGTCTTTTTCAAAAGGGCAATGGTCATGCCGGGTGGTAAGCTGCCGCTGTTAGAAATTTCAACACGGTTATCATACACGGCTATTGCTACATCGCCACCTGGCAAACTATAATCGCGGTGACAGAATGCGTTAACAAGGGCTTCTCGTAATACCTCAAAGGGAATTGCGGGTGTATCAACTCGATAAGGATTGCCCGTGACAATTTTACCGGCAACAGGGATATGTTCACCTAAAAAATTCATCGCCTTTTCAAATAATTCAAACGCATTACCGCGAAATACTTTATTGTCTATAAATTCACTCTTTGTTATTCCCTTGAAGCGAGCCATGCGTACTTCAGATTGCATAAACTGTTTACGTTCATTGCTGCAAAATAAAATAACGGCGGCGTTGGTAAGTCCATCATCAACCATTAGATTGAGCTTATCTAAAATTCCTCTGATACTTGTATGGGGTGATACGTCATGTAAGCGCCCAGCGGCATTTGCTATGCGAACAACCTCTTTGATACGATTTTTGTCCAGGTCATTAATGGTGCACTGTGTATTTGATAATCCTTCCCAACGCGTTGGTCGTTTTTTATAATATAAATGATCGTATTCATCGCGCGACATTTTTGCGTTGGTTGATTGATTACGTGTATAGGCACGTCCATCATAAAGATATGGTGCTTGATCATCAGGCTTAACGGTAAGTACAATGACCTGAAGGTTGCCATCTACTGGTACGTATGAAATGGCAATGTTTGCCTTAGGCTCTATTCTGTTAAGCTCATTGACGATCTTTTTTTTCGTGCTGTCTTCCACCGTCTGCCCAATAATCTTTTTATCATCGGTAACACCAATCAGTACGATGCCGCCATGCTGGCTGTTTAAGAAAGCACAAATAGTTTTTGCGGCATCTTGGATTTCCCCAGTTGTCTTTTTAAATTCTAAGTTTTCAGATTCACCCTGCTTAACAAGCGATCTAAGCGTTGTTATTTTCATGATCGACCTCTTTTTTTAGGGGCTTTATCAAGGTTTGATATCTCCTTAGGAGTAAGAGTATAGCATACAGAATCAGACTTGACCCTTGGTTTTTAGTGAGCTGATTTTACCCGCACTTATAAAAAAAGATTGACACTTTCCCGGTAAGACTTCAGAGTAGTTGAAGGTCTAATGAGGATCTGGAAAATTTCTAACACCGCATCATTTCTTAAAAAAGGAGAAAACTACGATGCTGACGAAAAAAATGTTGTCACAAAATTTGAGCTGCTCGCGTTCTTGCTGGTTAATTCACTACAAAGTCCACTGCAACCAGTCGCTTTAGATTCGCTAGGCGACGTCAACAGAACGGGGTACATTCCCTACGGCATTACGTTTACGCCAAACGGCAATGCGCTGGCAGAAATCGTGATGAACACAAGCACCGGCCTGCCTGGATTTTCAAGCTACCAATTTGGCAACGGCATCATGTCCGGCACGCCATCAGGCGGTACAAATCAATTGCAAGCATGGTCGTTTAGCACAACCAACACGCCAACGGCCGCTGCGCTCGGGAGTGCAGTGACGACGGGAGCCGGACCCCAATCAGTAGCCTTCTCACCAAATGGCAATTATCTTGCCGTGGCAAATAACGCTGGAAACAGCCTACAAATATTTTCATTTACTGCAGGAACGCCAGCATTGGTTGGTACTGTGAATACAGGAGCAAGCACAAATCCCTATTCAGTAGCTTGGTCACCAAACGGTAACTACTTTGCGGTAGTAAATAATGGATCCAGCACACTGCAAGTATACTCATTCTCCGGAGGCACCCCAACTCTGGTGGGAAATGCGGTGAGTACAGGCTCAAGTGCAGGTCCTCTATCAGTGTCTTGGTCACCAAACGGCAACTATATTGCTGTGGTAAATGGTAATTTAAATAACCTCCAAGTCTATTCATTTTCTGGCAATACCCCAGTACAAGTAGGAAGTACTGTGAGCACAGGCGCAAGCCCTTTTGCAGTAGCCTGGTCACCTAGTGGTAATTATCTTGCGGTGGTAGATAGTGCTGGGCCTACATTGCAAATATATTCATTTTCTGGAAGTACACCGGTAGCAGTAGGTGCGGGTACAACAACAAACTCAACCCCCCGTTCAGTAGCATGGTCACCAAATGGTAACTATCTTGTTGTTGGAAATGAATCGCTAACTACCATGCAAGTATTTTACTTCGATGGTACCGATACACCGGTACTTGTTGGTAGCGCTATAACGACGGCAAGTAACCCCCAATCAGTAGCCTGGTCACCAAATGGTCAATTTATTGCTGTGGTAAACAATGGCAGCAATAATCTCCAGTTCTTCTATGCCCCCATCTTCCAAAATGGCCAACCGCTCCTGAACCAGATGGGCAACACGGTCAGCACCGCAAACCCGGTCACCTCCGTGGCCTTCTCGCCAAACGGCAACTACATTGCAACGGCAGGCAGTGGCGTCCAGTTGTATTCGTTCAACAATGCGTTTTCGTACCTCACAACCAATACGACGGCGATAACGCTGCGCGGCAGCGCAGCGGCCACTACAGCAATCTCGCGCCAAGTGGTCTGGTCGCCAACGAACAACTACCTGGCCACCGTGCTTGATAATGCAACGCTGAGCGTACTGTCATTCAACCCAAGTGCGCCAGCAACGCCAAGCGTGGTAGCGACGGCGAACACCATGCCGCTGCCAACGATGTGTGCTTGGTCGCCCAATGGTAATGCGTATAACAATAATTATATTGTGACGGCGTCATCAAATAACGGTGGGCTGCGAAGGTTGTTTTACTTTGATCCGATCAGTACTTTTGGCAACTTTTATGCGTGATGCGCTGAATCGATTGATCTGATCGAATGAGTGAGCAAATAAATATTAATCTCTTTTGGGGCAGCACACGCTGCCCCTTCTTCAATTGGCATCTATTTTTTCTTGATAACGGTGTCGCTAGATGGTACCATTATCATATCTTTGGAATAGAAATATAAAAAGGTGGTGGTCAATGAACAAAAAACATCGAGCAACGTTACAGGCAATTTTTAAAGTGCCGGTTCAATCTAATGTGAAATGGTCTGACATTGAGGTACTTTTTAAAAACCTTGATGCTGAAATATCAGAAGGAAGTGGTTCACGGGTACATGTGGTGCTTAATGGTGTCAAAGCAGTTTTTCATCGACCTCATCCACGCAAAGAAACAGACAAGGGAGCTCTTGTTGCTGTGAGGTTATTTTTAAAAAATGCAGGGATACAACCATGATGAAATATAAAGGATATCTTGGTGATGCATCATTTGATGCAGAAGCAAGGATTTTTCACGGCATAGTAATTGGTTTAAAAGATGTTATCACCTTTCAAGGTACAACGGTTAAAGAGCTTGAACAGGCCTTTAAGGACTCAATTAATGACTATCTAATGTGGTGCAAGCAACGGGGTGAGAAACCTGAAAAGACATTTTCAGGGAACCTGCGGCTAAGACTTCCAATAGATCTTCATGCTGAACTTGCCCTACTAGCCGCTTCACGGGGTGTGAGCTTAAACTCGTTAATCATTGATCGACTACAAAAAAGTACATGACACTATATTGTTGAAGCAATAAGACTCTTGCAACTCCCTGTTGCCCAGCGATAGGCTCCTCACAGGACTTTTGATGTCGCGCTCCTATCCTTCGACAGGCTCAGGACGAGCGCCTTCCTTCAGGAGCTTGGTTAACCATTTTTTACAAGGGGAGTTGTATGAACCTATCAACACGCAAGCAGAGCATGGCAATGCTTTTAATTGCCGCAGGTGTTTTTATCAGTCAGGCAGTTGCTGCAACGCGAACGCCACTCATCTTTACCGTCACTAAAACAACCGATACGTACCCCACTGGCACTCCAGGCCAATTGCGGTGGGCAATCCAGCAGAGCAATAAAAGCGCTGGTCATGGGACTATTAATTTTAAGATTCCCGGTACCGGTCCTTTTAAAATAACGCCCAAAAACGATCTTGACCCCATCACCAAACCGGTAACGATTAACGGCTACAGCCAACCAGGCGCCCATGCCAATACACTTGCAACAGGCAACAATGCCCACTTACTTATTGTGCTCAATGGCAACAATTACAAAGAGGGCAATGCTACCGCCGGTACTGGTAATGGGTTGCTCTTTAGCCCTGGTTCAGCCGGTTCAGTCGTCAAGGGCCTGGTCATTAGCACCTGGATTAATACCGGTATTTTTATCAATGGCGTTAATGACATCAGCATTGTTGGCAACTTTATTGGCACCAACGCTGCGGGTACAAGCGTCGCGGCAAACCAGTGTGGCATCTATATTCAATCAGCTTCTAATACAGTAATCGGCACTACCAACGTTGCGGATCGCAACATTATTGCCGGCAGCTTTTTTTATTTTAATGCATCAGCATGCATCGAAATAATTCAGGGAACTAACACAAAAATTTATAACAATTACATCGGCACTGATAAGGCAGGAGGAGCCGTACTGGGCACATCGCTGTGTGGCATTGATCTGATCGCATCGAATGGCACACTCATCGGCAATGCAAGCACGTCTGGTCGCAATATCATAGCAGGGCATACGATCTTTGGCATCTCACTGCAAGCATCATCGCAATGCAGCATACAGGATAATTTTATTGGCACTGATGTCTCGGGAACCGTTGCACTTGGCGGACAAAATTTTGGCATCATGGTCAACGGTGGTGGCGCGGCCAATAGCAGCACACACAATATCATCAGCAATAATCTTATCTCTGGTAATACTACCGGCATCAAGCTTGGCTTTTTTTCAGCATCTGGTAGTAATGGCAATACGGTCAGCAGTAATCTCATTGGAACCGATGTCACCGGCGCTGTTGCGCTTGGTAATAATTATGGCCTGGTTCTGAATGATAACAGCAACACAATCGGCGGGTCAACGTCGGCGCATAACGTTATTGCCGGCAATACGGTTGGCGGTGTTTTGGTATACGGCACAGCACACAGCAATGTTATTTCAGACAATTACATTGGCTACGGTAGCTCTGGCAGCAACCCGCTGCCTAATGGCTACGGTGTGCAATTGGGCCTGCTTGGTCCAGGTGGCGCTGCAGGCACGAATACCATACAGAATAATCGCTTTGGCGGTGGGAATACCGTCACAACAATATAAGGACATATCATGTACCATCTCAAAAAAACCGTATCAATCATCATCGTGACCGCCGCAACCCTCTCCTGCGCAGCAACCACCAACGAGTACCACTACACCATAGAGCCAATCGTACGCACCATGCAAGAGCTTATGACCACGCCGCCACAAACCAGTGGCCAAAAGCTGCTCACGCGTGGCCTTACACGGCGTAATCACCACTTAAACGCACGTAAAAATATGACTAATACGCATCAAGAGGCTGCCACAACTAGTGTAGCATCAAAATCCAAAGCCAAAGCAAAAGCTCCCAAAACCAGAAAAGGCACATCGGCCCAAACCATCGGTATTAATATTACGGCTGCTACTGTTGGCAACGTACAAGACCCCTTGGTCATACCACCAAATCTTAATGGCTGGGTGGGGCCGCAACAATACATTTTGATGACGTATAACATTATGCGTAGTTTTGATAAAACTACTGGGCAACCTGATGGCATGCTCAACATTGATGCCGATAGCTTCTTTGGCGTTCAATCTAATGACGTGCGCATCGATTATGACCGCTTCTCACAACGCTGGTTCTTTTCATGCGAAGGCATTAACCCCACGACAGGACTATCTTCAGCGTTAGTGCTCGTCGTAAGCTCATCTGCAATTATTGACACAAACACGACGTGGACCACGTACGTTTTTTCTAATGCCCAAATGATACCGCAGCTGCGACCACAGGGCAGTGGTGCTCTTGATTATCAGCAGCTTGCCATAGACCAGAACAGTGTCTATATCGCGGTAGACGCCTTTGATAGAAATGGTGATTTTTATAACACCTCGGCATTGGTCATTCAAAAAAGTTCAATCAATGCTAATGCATTAGTCGCTAAAGTCTTTACCGGCATCGCGCCCGGATCAAATGCAAATCTTGTCTCCGGCTTTACGCCACCTGCCGATAATTTTGATACCAACCCAACGTTTGGCTATCTGGTTAATGCTACCAATCTGCAATACCCATCCGGCAATACGTATACACAGCTCTATCTCTACCGCATTAATAACCCAGGCAGCACCAATCCAACCGTGGGCCATATGGTCACCATACCGGTGCCTGCCTATACCGATCCGGCAAATGCTCCCTATGCGGGCAACCTCTTTGGATCATCTGCATTCTTGCAAACCAGTTTTGCCAAACTGAACGCACCACATGTACGCAATCACCAATTGTTTGTGTGCCATAACATTCAGGTTGATATAACCGGTGCAGGCAATCCTAGCGGTGACAGAGTTGGCACTCGCTGGTACCAATTCGATCTGACTGGCGATAGCACCGGACAGGGTGGCGGGACTGAAACCACAACCACCCTGCCAGCACTCGTGCAGTGGGGAACGCTGCACGACAGCGCCTCAACATCAAACCCACTGTTCTATTTCAACCCATCGATTATGACTAATAAAAATGGCGATATGGTCATTGGCTGCACCATATCGGGAGCTACCGCATCACCAAACGCTGCTTATGCTGGCAGAGCCGCAGCTGATCCGCTTGGTACACTGCGTACTCCTGTGCTGGTGACCAGCAGTTCATTTTCGTATAATTATGGCCCCTTCGTTAACAGCTCAGATGGCAATATTGGCCAACGCTGGGGCGACCTGTCTTCGATGAGCCCAGATCCTGTTGACGATCTTGATATCTGGTCGACGCAGGAGTTTGCCGCTGTGCAAAATGGCTGGGGGGTTCAGGTTACGCAGTTGATTCCTGCGGTGTGATGTAAATAAAACCGTTGCACGATTTTAGTGATTTTGTTCTGAAAGGACATCGTAATGAAGCTTTGTTTTACATTCGATCTTCGTAACATTATTTTTTTTAGTGCCCTGATAATGATTGGCCAGCCTCTATTGGGCTATGGGGTCAGGCCTAGTTTTACCTGTACCGACAATCCACTAGAAGAAATTTATCCAAACCAAAATATGTGCGCCCTGCTAAGTAGCATACCGCCAGCATTGCGGAATTTGCCGTATGCGATGTATCCTAATAGCGACGTTTATAATACAAACCGTTTTGGATTTAATAAACGGTTTAATTTTTTTCCTGCTGCCATTTTTATCCCCACCAACGAAGCTGAAATGATCACGGTATACAAAGCACTGGTGCAGAATAATTTGCCTTTTGCCCTGCGCTCGGGAGGCCATTGCTTTGGCCCGGGGTCATTATCAACAGGCTATGTCATTGATCTGCGCAACTTTAATGCGATCGTGCCTGATACAAATAATAACACCGTGTATATTGGCGCCGGATCCCGCCTTGGTGACGTTATAAGCGCATTAGGCCCGCTGAATTACGCCATCCCTACCGGCGATTGTCCTTCTGTTGGTGTGACCGGATTAACATTAGGCGGTGGGATTGGGTTCCTTGCACGCCAGTATGGTTTAACGTGCGACAACGTGGTAAATATCAGACTTCTTACCGCGCTGGGCACCATTATCACTGTAGATGCAGATAACTATCCAGACCTGTTTTGGGCACTGTGCGGAGCCGGTGCTGGTGCATTTGGTGTTGTCTTAGGCTTTACCTTCACCATGCACTATGTTCCTGAGGTAAGTTATATCTCGGTACACTGGGATTGGGATCCAGCACAAGCAACACAAATTTTTAACGCGTGGCAAACGTGGACGACGACATTACCGACAACTATTAGCACAGAATGCGTTTTGGGTTACAGAATAGACCCCATCAAAAAAACAGGCACCTCAAGAGTCACGCTCAATGCATTAAAGGTTGGATCAGAACCATTCACTGAATGGCAAAGTGTGTTCAGCCAATTTAATCCCATCATTGATACTAATTATCACGGTAACTACATTGGCGCTGCTAAAAAATTCGCATCAACGCCAATAGCCCCCTTTTCAAAAGTAAAAAGTAAAATGCTTTTCCAGCCGTTATCACAAGCAGGCCTGCAGGTGTTGACCGCGTTCTTTAGCCAGTTGCAAGAAAACCCATGCGATATCCGTGTAAATTTTTTCTTTGGTTCGATGCTCAATGGTGCGATTTCAAAATCTAATTCCAACAGTTCATTTTTTCCACGCAGCGCCTTTGGGTACGTTTTCCAATTTGCTTATTGGTTCCATGAGAAGCAGGCGACGCAGACGATTAACCTCCTGCGCCAAATATATCGTGACCTTGAACCATATTTTTCGCCATACAGCTACGCAAATTTGATTGATTTTGAATTGGGTGCAAGCTACCTTGACGCTTATTATGGCGGCAATGTTAATCGGCTGATTCAGGTTAAAAACAAATATGATCCAACTAATATTTTTCACTGGGAACAAAGTATACCGCTGACCTACGTTCCACAGTCACCTATTAACCAGGCGATTGGACAGAAGTATTGTTCAAAGTTTATTAATAGGTAAATCCTATCTTGCCCCATACTGACCACTGTGCAAGTGTATGGTGGTCAGCAAACTCGTACCCACCACCAAAACCAATAAGGTATGGGCAGCAAACATCGTTGTCATTATAAGAAATTGCCCCATAAATACCATGCACCAATGCTTGCGGTTGTTTACCCGATGCCATGTTTAATGTTGTAGTTGAAGGGGTAAATACTGCATCGCTTGGCGCTTTGTTTGGCCCGATAGCAGCCTGCGAAATATTTGCCGTACTTGCAGATACCGGCATGCCACCTACGGCGCCAGCAATGTCATAGATGCCGGTATCGGCTGGTAATTGATTGTTGCCTGATAATTTATCTGCAGCGCGCCACCAAAGATTGTACCCAACTTCAAGGTTCCAACAACACAGCGCATAATGTAACGCAAACCACGATTCTATTTGTGATCGCGGCGTTACATGCATCAGATGTGTTGTGGCATTAATCGCAGGCATTGTGAGGCTGGTGGTGTCTTCATTAACCAGTAATAGATAACGGGACCAGTCACCGTTGCCGCGAAGATCAAATGACCGCCGTTCACACCCTGAGAAAAGATAGCGATATTTCGTATCAAGCATAAAGGTACACTGCGCATGATCGTCTTTATAGAGGCTGAAATCAGCATTGACACCAACACCAAAGGCTCCATGCCGCGTTCCTACCAGCGGCTCAAACATATACTTTGCAGTTGGATGGTTACCGGTAGGTATAGAGCCTACAAGGTACAGGCCGATGTGGCTTTGGTTATCACAGAAAAACCAGTTGTCCCCAAGCTTAAGTTGGATATCATCAATGCCACTCTTTTTTAATGGACAGGTACTTAATTTGCCAGCAGCCCACTTTGCATTATTGAACGCTTGCACGCCAGTGGTAATGCCTGGAATGGTGCCGTACGCCATGTCACCGGTTAGTCTTTCAGAAACATTTAATCTATGCGTTGCTTCCATTGCTGCAAATGATAGCATGCCCCATATATTTCTAACAAGCCAATGCGCATCGGGTAACCAACGCGACATATCAAAACGTGCAGCAAAGTAACTGCCAGTCACCTGACGTTCTGGCTTAATAGTAAGCGTTGAACTAAAAGCCAGCCCCGGAGCGGCCACAAGATTGAGCCATAAAGAGCCTACATTACCCGAACCATCTTCTTGAATATCAAGATTGCATGCATTGTGTGGTAAAAAGTAACGGGCTACAGTATCACGATTGTTGGATTGTGTATAAAAAGGGGTAGCATACACAGAAATTGCGCAGCTCGCATCATCGTTATGATGGTATATATGGTAATTATCCAATGCAAGTTCATAGGTAGCATTATGGGTGATAGAGCGAGGCACAAGCATAGAATGGCTTTTGGCATGGCTAATGCCAGCATAGAACATGGACCCTACAAAAATAGCCATACAATATTGTTTCATGGTAGCCTCATAGTTTTCTTTCTCATCTTTTTACAAACCGTCGAGGTTACCGTACCATATGGAGCAAACAAATCGCAAGTGAACAATTGTGAAATTTTTGAAAAAATAGAAGGGCTCCATGTCACAGGGGCCCTTCTACTGTGTTAAAGAGGGTATCTGCAAAAATTAGTAGGCATTGCAGGCCTTGTCAGAGTGTTGCCAGCATTGGGTAATTTAGCAAACATTGTGCACTTCACTTCTACCTACTCAACGCCGGCAACGACACGACACATCACTTTCTATAAATTATTTACCGGAAGACTTAGGGCCTGGCTTGCATGGCTTGCATTCTGGCTTGCACTCTGGTTTGCAAGGCTTGCATTCTGGTTTGCAATAATCAACATCTGGGCAACATGGGTTACAAAGAGGTTGTCCATTGCAATCCGATGACAAGTAATGAATTTTAAAGAATGAACGGTTTGCTTCGGTACCATTGCCCAATGAAGTTACTGTACCAACATATGGCGAAAATCCAGAATCAGTCAAAACAAGAACATTGTAATCTGATGCTACTAGATCACCTGCCTTTAAACTAATTAAAGCAGAAAGCGTTTGAGCAGTTGACGGATGGAAACTCAAGTAAGGCACAAATGATTCACGGTAAATTTGACCGTTAACCCAAATTCGAAGGTCGCCAACAGGGATGCCGGCAATGATGCTTGTACCAGCAAGATTTAGTGTATCAACTTGCAGCGTGACGATGTAATAACCTGAAACAGGCGCCTGATAGGTTGTTGGTGATGTTGATATGATATTGTGGTTAGGATCATCTAAAATGTCATCAAAAGCTAACGGCGTTCCAAGTGTAATGGTAGTATCTACTGAGTAAACGGCTGTAGCTCTATAGACGCCACAAACTTCCAGCTTACTAATTTTGGCCGTTCCTGTTACACAAAGATCTTTTGTGTTAGCATAGTTGGCACAAATATAGTCTGCACTCAATTTTGGTGCGCTTGCTTCACAGTTAACCGTGATTTTATCAGCACAAATCTGCTTACTTTTGCTGTTTTCTGCACAAACATTGTAAGCATCTATTTTATAGGCATCAATACATTTTGCCCGAAGTTTTTTAGCGCCAATTGCATTAACTTTTAATTCAGTGACCTCAAAACAGTCATCATCGCCACCACGTTCAGCCTCTACATTTTCAGGCGTGCGTGTTGCTTCCGCCTTGATGGCGGCATTGGCTGATGCTGACAGCGTTGATACAAGGTTGCTACCACTCATAACAGCAAGAAGAACTGCGATTAACATTTTATTATTAAGAAATTTCATACTATTTCCTATCACTTTTTTAAAGACATATTTTTGAAAAAAAGCTTACTTCATTTTTTTATCTGTGTTTATTTTTATTACCGCATCTATTCACTCCTCTTAAAAAAAAGATACATATTTTTACCCTAAAGGTCTATATAGTATATAAGAGTATTATCAAGAAAAAGTCAAGGTTTTGTTAAGTGGATTGGAATAAAAATTAGAATGAAAAATGCGCTATGAGTGGCTAATATTGTTTCCTCCAAAATAAATGCCCTTCACAATACAGTGTTGCTTCCATACGATCTGGCCTTAAAAAAGGCGTGACAATAGGCTATTATTGCTTGCCCTATAGGTCTATAAATTTCTAAATATTGTCCTTTGATTAGAACTATTTTTATGCAATCCTAGAGGCTTGTAGTGTGAAGTTTTTTAAAGGCATTAAACAGAGCCTTTATGGAATTCGTCTATAGGGTGGAAGGGGTGAAATGGCAATAACCGACTCCAATCGTATTTGCATCAAAGAAGACTTAAATTTCTTAGAATACCCAAATTGGGTAGTCTCAAATCGAGACACGTCAAAAAATAGCGATACGCAACAAGTACAAAAAGTCGTCTTTCAACAAGACAACGGTTTTTATGAAATGAAAAGCTCAGAGGGTCTTCCTGGCCGCTTTGACAAAGTTGTTCTGTATTATCTTATTTATAAAATGCAGGGCAACTCCATAAAATCTCCTGAAGTGATTACAACGCGCTATGAAATAGCAAAGAATGTTTTATTCCAGGATAAAAATTTTAGCAAGACTAAATATGACCGCATCATGCTTGCCTTAAAAAGATGGAAGGCCATCTACATAAAATTTGAAGGTATTTTTTTTGAGCGCGATAATCACACCATTAAATATTTTTCGATTATTGATTTTGTCTCCTTAGATAAAAAAACCAATCAATTATCTATAAAATTTAATGATCAGTACATGAAGCAGCTGGAAGAGAGCAATTTTTATAGAATGATAAACTTTCATGAATATAAAAAATTAACACGACCGGCAGCTGCAAGGCTTTACGAGATTTTGATGAAAGAATTTATCCAAACTAATTTATGGTGCGTTGACGTGATGGCATTGGGTGAAAAACTTACACTAGAAAAAAGATCCTACCCTTCACATATTATAGGTTCTGTTGTGCCGGCACTTGAGGAGATTAATAAAAATTCCACCATGTGCATAGAATTTGATTATGATAAAAAAAGATTATTGTGCATTTTTAAAAAAAACTAGGTCTCTTCTAAAACTATATTGATGTTGGAAAAAAGACGCTCCAAGCCATCTACTGCCTAAAAAATGGTTGATCTTTCTGTCCGTTTATATTAAAATGCTAAAACTTATTTTTTGTGTTTTTTGCGTAAGAAAAACGGATATAAGCATTCGAGTTATGATTCACGCTGGGGTATCATGCAGGTTTAGAATACTAGTCTGCAAATCAGTAAAATGTACTTGCTTGCAGATTATTAACGATGACGGACGGGAGGGAGTATGTCTAGTAACCCCATTACTATTAAAGAAGATATGAATTTTTTAGACTATCCTAACTGGATAGTATCTAACAAAGAGACATCAACGGTACTTCGACTAACCATGAAAAATGATAATGGTTTTTACGAAATGAAAAGCCCGGAAGGGCTTCCCGGACGTTTTGATAAAGTTGTCTTGTATTTTCTTATTTATAAGATGCAAGATAATCCAATAAAATCTTCTGAGGTCGTTACAACGCGGTATGAGATAGCAAAAAATGTCTTATTTCAGGAAAAAAATTTTAGTAAGACCAAATACGATCGTATCATGCTTGCACTAAAACGGTGGAAAGCTATCTATATAAAATTTGAAGGCATCTTTTTTGAGCGCGATAATCATACGATTAAATATTTTTCCATTCTCGATTTTGTCTCTCTAGATAAAAAAACCAATAAGTTGTCTATCAAATTCAACGATCAATACATGAAGCAACTTGAAGAGAGTAATTTTTATAGAATGATCAATTTTCATGAATATAAAAAATTAACACGACCGGTGTCTGCGCGGCTTTATGAAATTCTAACACGAGAGTTCTCCAATAGCCACTTGTGGTGTGTTGATGTGATGGAATTAGGGGAAAGGCTTACCCTGGAAAAAAGATTTTTTCCATCTCATATTTTAGGTTCCGTCACGCCAGCACTTGAAGAAATTAATCAGAACTCAACCATGTCCATTTCATTTGATTATGATAAAAAGCGCCTGCTGTGCATTTTTAAAAAAAATCCTTCTATTCCCCCGATACAGCAGCCGGAGAAGGCGTGAATCTCTGGCCACTGCACCGGGAAAAGCGTAAAAAGTCCTAGGAGCCTATCGCTAGGATAGAAACAAAAAAGTCATCGCTGGCAGCTTCAACTATACCATTAATCAGCAGCCCCGTGTTCTCTCTATTGATGCGTATGGTAACACCATCTTCATTATTAGCCACAATGATAGGATTAACTTCCAAATCAGACGTGTATTGATATTGGTTCAATGCAGTTGTCACATAAACGTATGGCGCTGAGGAGAAATAGTTCTCCGGAAAGGCAAACGTGAGCCCACCATTTATGTAGCTAAGGGTGGCGGTGTAAAAATGAATCGTTGTGGAATCAACCTTTGATCCGCTTTGAATATTAGCTACCAAATCTCCAGTAATAGCGTCTGCAAATAGGTCAGGCAAGGCTGTCAAGGCTATCATAAAAAATAAACTTTTAAAAACATGCTTCATACGAACTCCTTTTGTGGCTTTATGCCCGTGAATACTGAACAACAACACTGTTTAAATAAATGTCTTTGCTATACTCTTCCGCTGATGAAACTGGTGCTATTCTATCAAAAACAAAAACAACGCAGTCACCAGGATTGATTCCGGTTGTTGTCAGTGTTGTTGAGACAACAATATTTTCCAGCGTAGTTGATGAACTTGGTTCTGTTATCAAGAAATTCCCCGTCGTATCGGTATTTAAAAAATTTGGACCAAGCTGGGTATAATTCTTTTTTGAATCGGTAGAAATTCTAATATTTGCAGTGTTACCACTACTACCCGATGTTTGTTGCGCAAACAAATACAAAATAAGGTCAATCTTGCCTGATGGATCATAATCCTCGGGCAGGCCAAAGATTAGAGCCACCTGTTGTTGGCTCGTTTTTGATGAATGCATTTTCCATGCATGTACTTTAAAGCTGCTTGACGAATAGACGTTGTTAAATAATGTATCAGGATTTTGACCAACGCCTTGCAAATCAGACACGGTAAACACTAACTCTGCTGGATAGCCATCGCCTGCCGGTCCGGTCGATCCTGTGGAACCTGTTGGTCCTGTTGCGCCGGCACCTGTGGCTCCTGTTGGCCCAGTGCTTCCAGTTGCCCCTGTGGGACCGGTATGCCCTGTAGCACCGGTTGGTCCCGTAGCACCGGTGTCTCCTGCTCCGGTAGCGCCTGTAATTCCTGTTGCACCTGTCGGACCTGTAGGACCAGTAGATCCCGTGGCGCCTGTTGGTCCTGTAGCTCCTGTAGGTCCCGTACCTCCAGTCAGACCAGTTGTACCAGTGTTACCGGTAGGACCCGTGCCGCCAGTTGATCCGGTAGTCCCGGTAGGTCCAGTTGCGCCAGTAGGTCCGGTAGCTCCAGTAGCTCCCGTGCCGCCTGTTGGTCCAGGATCACCTGTAGCGCCTGTAGTACCGGTTGCTCCGGCATCACCCGTTGGACCTGTGTTACCGGTGGCGCCAGTAGGGCCCCAATCACCTGTTGGTCCAGTAGGTCCGGTTATGCCAGCCTTACCGATGGGTCCAGTAGGCCCGGTGAAGCCTGAGTCACCCTTGGGCCCGGTTGGTCCAGTTGCATAGGTGTAGTTGCAAGAACCTTTTTCCCCCTCCCAATCATCAAAATCCCAACAACTCTGTCCCCATTTTCTTGTTGTAGCATTATTGCCTGCATCATGTGACACGCCTGCGCTCAGTAAAAATCTTGATGCAAATAATGCTATAAATCCAATGCTCCATATCTTTTTACTCTGTAAAATCATACCGGTCTCCCTCTATCAAAATACAACCAAGATTTTTTGACGCGCAATAACTATAGTCTCTCCATGTAAATATATTCCAGCTAAAGAGTCAACGTTTTTATTTTATTCCAACAACTATCATGACTGAGTCATGCTTTTAACAATATCATGATCAGTCCGTTATTTGGCGCACTTTCTTCTAAAATGTTATCTAGCCGGGTGAACATATTGTGGCACATTGTAACCCTGCCAACGTTTATGGCAGCCATGACATTTTCCATCAATGGTCTATATTAAAATTTGCCGACCCTCATTGGACCATGCTCTTCGATAAAATACCGGAAGGTGGCATTTTAAGCCTGTACTTGACAAAGTAGATCTCTGTAGTCAAGTATGTATAAGGCAAGCTGCACGATTAATTGAAAAAGCTGACAGGGCAATAGTTTCCATCATTAACCGATAGAAGGATTTTGTTAAAAATCGTATTTATTTTCTCCAGAAAATTGTGAAGAAGAATACATTTTTTTGACAGTATCTTTATCCTTGTTGGAAAATTATAGAA
>JABCZU010000028.1 GCA_013289515.1 Candidatus Babelota bacterium
TAATATTTTATTATGCGACACGCCGGGATGGGCAATCTGAGCGCACAAGACTAAGATTATCCGTATCCAGCCCTTGACATCTAACGCACTAAATAATAAAATAGTTAAACTTGAAAAAAGTTGAGTGTATCAATGTAAGTTAGCTTTTGAAAATATCGTCCTAATAAGCATAACCAAGCAAAAGGTTCATCATGGCAAAAATTATAGGAATAGACTTAGGTACCACCAATTCGGTAGTGTCATTCATGGAAGGCGGAACCGCCAAAGTAATCCCAAACCAAGAAGGCTCTAATACGACTCCATCAGTCGTCGCCTTCACCAAAGACGGCCAGCGCCTGGTCGGTGCCATTGCTAAGCGCCAGGCAGTAACCAATCCAGAAAACACTATCTTCTCCGCTAAGCGATTCATCGGTAGAAAATTCGCAGAACTAAAGCCAGAAGAACTAAAATTGGTGCCCTACAAAGTCGTAGAAAGTAAAAATGGTGATGCTGCCATTATGATAGCAGGCAAAGAAGTAGCCCCCCAAGAGATCTCAGCCGCCGTACTGCAAAAGCTCAAGCAAGCTGCTGAAGATTACCTAGGCGAAACAGTAACTGAAGCCGTCATCACCGTCCCTGCCTACTTCAACGACGCACAACGTCAAGCAACAAAGGATGCTGGTAGGATCGCCGGCCTAGACGTTAAGCGTATCATAAACGAACCAACAGCAGCCGCCCTTGCCTACGGCCTTGATAAAAAGACACACGAAACTATCGCCGTATTCGATTTCGGCGGCGGAACTTTTGACGTCTCAGTCCTAGAAGTTGGTGACGGCGTTGTCGAAGTTAAATCAACCAACGGCGACACCATGCTGGGTGGTGATAATATCGATGAACACCTCATTCAGTACCTGGTTGACGAATTCAAACGCGACAACGGCATTGATTTGCGTAACGATAAAATGGCCCTACAGCGTCTCAAAGAAGCGGCTGAAAAGGCAAAGATTGAATTGTCATCTACCACTGAAACTGAAATCAATCTGCCATACATCACCGCTGACGCATCAGGGCCTAAGCACTTGGTTACCAAGATCAGCCGTGGCAAACTAGAAAACCTCTGTCAAGACCTCTTCCAACGCCTCTTTGAACCATGCAAAAAGGCTATCAAAGATGCAGGCATGGACGTTGATAAAATTCAAGAGGTCATCCTGGTCGGTGGATCAATCAGAATTCCTAAAGTACAGACGCTGGTCAAAGACTTTTTCCATAAAGAGCCAAATAAATCAGTTAATCCTGATGAGGTCGTCTCTATCGGCGCCGCTATCCAAGGCGGTGTACTGGCCGGTGACGTTACCAACGTATTGCTCCTAGACGTCACCCCGCTCTCACTAGGTATCGAAACCCTAGGCAATGTTACCGCACGTATCATTGAACGCAACACGACCATCCCAACACGCAAATCACAAACATTCTCAACAGCCGAGAATAACCAAACAGCCGTTGATATCAATGTAGTGCAAGGCGAGCGTGAATTTGCCCAAGACAATAAATCACTCGGCCGCTTCCGCCTAGAAGGCATCCCTGCCGCTCCTCGCGGCGTACCGCAAGTCGAAGTCACCTTTGATATCGATGCCAACGGTATCGTGCACGTGTCAGCCAAGGATCTAGGCACCGGCAAAGAGCACAAGATCAGCATCACCAACTCCTCAGGCCTATCTAAGGATGAAGTTGATCGCATGGTTAAAGAGGCTCAATTGCACGAAGCTGACGATAAAAAGCGCCGTGAGGCCATCGAAAAGCGTAACAACCTTGATAATGCAATCTCACAGATTGAAAAAACATTACAAGAAAATAGAGAAAAGCTCCCAATGGCCGACGTTAGCACCGTTGAAAAGGCTATTGAAGAGGCTAAGGTTGCGCTCAAAGAAAAAGCTGATGATGCGCAAGAATTGCAAAAGGCGCATGACAACCTCATGCAGGCCTCCTACAAAATTGCTGAGTTTTTGTACAAAGAAAAAGATGAAAGCAAAGAACAGGCGCCTGAAGGTGAGCAAGAATCTAAGAAGGAAGACGACGATCAAAATCCTATTGATGCCGATTTCCAAGAGAAGATATAACGGCTCAGATACCAAGTTTTTTTATTAGACTAAAAGAGGCGCCCGATTCTGCAGTAAGAATCAGGCGCCTCTTTTTTATTGCCTTTTTGAACCGGGCTATAACCCCATAAAAACGAGCCGCCGGTCCTTATTCCCCAGCCGGTACGCCTCAATACGCTTAACCAAGGGCGCAACCTTAGGGCTACACTCCCAATCCTTGGATACCCAATACACCAGCGTTGCTTTATTATAAGAGCATCCATTCCTAAACGCTCGCCCAAGCTCAACCTCATCAAGCGCCGCCCGCGTGATAAAGTAATCAATCTCATACTGCGGGTGGCGAACAAACGTGCGCCAGTCCATGTCACAGATTTCAACGTTCTCCAGGCCCAGCAAGTCTATAACATTTGCCAAAAATTCCTGCTTTTTCTTAGTCACCTCTATCAGGATAACCTTGAGGTGCGGGTACATAATTTTAAGCGGAATCGCAGGAAAGCCGGCACCAGTACCAACGTCTGCTATCGTTTTGATCCCACTCATATCGACAAACTTAGCCAAGGCCAGCGAATCTTCAAAATGCTGGCGGACAACGCCAGAAAGCTCGGTAATAGCCGTTAAATTGAAAAGTTCATTCATATCCATCAAATAATCGGCATATTTTTGGAACTGTTCAAGCTGCCTTGGGCTGGCTTGCACCAACGCCTGAAAGTCAATCCACACCTTTTCTGGCGGTTTTTGTCTAATTTTCATAAAAATTCCTGGCTCTTGCTATAAATAATTTCAGTTTATAGATTTTTATAAGCGACGTACGGTAGAATAGAGGTATTAAGTATAATGCGTTCCTGAAGAAAATCGACATCTTTCATGATGACAAAATTCAGTTGGGGAATGGGTGGATCCCGGATCAAGTCCGGGATGACAAAATTAGGAAACATTACCTATTTTTTGTCATCCTGAACTCGTTTCAGGATCCATAGGTAGTTATTAGTAGCTTTCAAAAGGAGTCCACCATGAACAAAATCTTGCGATACACATGCCTCCTCCTCTGCTTATCACGTAGTGTATACGGCGATAACCAGATTGAGATCCCGCTTATCAACGCGCCCCAAGGCGTCATCCTCGGTGTTGAACAAGACGCTAGGCAAAAGGGGCTGGTCGACCACCTTGATACCCTAACGCAGCAGACCCCAGGTCACGTAAGCCAGCATTTAACACAACACTCACTGCAATCGTACTTAGCCCCATCAGTAGCCGGCTTTGTAGCGCTCTATGGCGGCTATATTGATAGATCTGATCGTAACGGCATCATTGCCTTCCCGCTCCGTCATGAAAGTAAGAAATTATTGGTGGCTATAACGCCGCAAATTACGTTAGTACGAGCCTTTGGCAATACCTTCTCTCACCGTGAGTACATCAACAACGCTCAAAACCCGGCAAAACTATATTCTTATCAACTGCAACAGAGTAAACCAGATCCGCAAAACCCCAAGCAGCCGCTGTACTGGTATTGGTCGGTAACAGCTGAAACACTGCCGGTCGATAAAAAGGTTACGCCAATTACCGTCGTTATTCTCACAGACCCCAATAATGTGTATATCGATGAAGGTAATTTTTTGACGGCTGAAAATGCTCAGCTGGCTATTCCACCAATCTATGTCCTCCACCGCAACAGTACTGATGCTGCCATTCTACAAAATCTGGATATACGCCCTTACTTTGAACCAATTATTACCGAAGAGAAAAAGGTTAATGACACGACACTACAAAAGCTCATTAAAAATAATTAGGCCCTAAACACAAGGCTTTTCTCCTAATTTATGTAAAATATAGAGCATGCGTACATAAGTCGCTAAGGTTATCTCTGAGCGTGTGTAATAGTAACTTCCTCAATACTTTTAATGAAGGATCATTGTATGCAAAAACTACTCCTCCTAGCCGGGCTTTTTGCCAGCATGGCACTCTCAGGCTGTTGCTGCAAAAAAGCGTGCGATCGCCAAGATCAAGGCGGAACCCGTAAAGAGTGCCGTGACAAAAAATGCCGTCCAGACGCCTCCTGCAAAAATGGCACGTGCCAACATAATCACATGGAAAAATAAAACGTAGTAGATTTTTTTTTACGAAAGGGATATCATGAAAATGACAAACAAAGCTGCAAGTGCCTGCCACTGCAAATGCTCAGGTTGTAAATGCACCACCGCTAAAGGCTGCAAGTGCAAAGCAAAATGCGATTGTAGTGCTAAAAAGTGCAAATGCTAAACATTGATTTTTTAGACCAAAGGGCGCCCGGTTCTTCTCCAGAATCGGGCGCCCTTTGTTATTTTCAACAACGTTGTAATATCGATAATCCGATAGAAATAGTGTGCAAGCTGTACAGCATTTTTACACCGCCAATATAAGCCTCTTTTATCTTTTAAAGAATTTATTTTTAGCCGCTTTTTTCTTAATCATTTGTTCGCCTTCCTGAGAATACTTACTAGTTCTTTTGATGCCGATTTTAAACGTATTTTTCTAACACCGCCCGTTCCAGAAACTATGTCTCCTGATGCGGCATGGTGTTTGCCGTCGCTACCACACTTGGCGTTGCTGGTGCACTTGGATTGAACGACAGCACGTTCAGCGTTGCGTTATCAAGCACGGTGGCTAGGTAGTTATTCGTTGGCGACCAGACCACTTGGCGTGAGGTTGCCGAGGTTGCTGCCGTGCTGCCGCGTGGCGTTGGCGCTGATGTGCCGGTGCTGCGGTGGCATTCGAGCCGTTGGCAATGGTGGGGCAGTGGAAAATTTTTAATGTGTCGTATGTACCTTTTTCTTTACTTGAATAGATCTAGCATTGGAAGAAGTATTCCGCGGTGTAATTATAGGTTTTTTATTACGCACTGGAAGAGCTATACTGACATCTTCCTTTTTCTTTGATTTATTTTTAGGTTTTATTTTTATAATAACTTCTTGCCCCAAAATATTTAAATATCTAAAAAGCTCCTCCATAGAAAACTTGGATAATTTTCCTGAATTAAGAGCTAACATTTTTACTGGATCTATAGTAAGAAATTTGCTGGCAGCTTTTTGAGAAAGTTTTTTTTGATTAATTAAGTCATTAATTTGTGAAACAATGCCCGCTTTCATCAATAATTCATCTGCATCAGGAAGGCCAAGATCAGCAAACACATTTCCAGAACTTACCTCGTACCGACGAACCTCTTCTGGTAGTGAAAGTAAATCTTTTTTGCTTGAACCAATCCAATCTAATATTTTCAGTGATAGTGATTTCAATGGGTTACCCTTTTGAATTCCTTTAATGTACCATATCAAGTTTTTTACGACCAATAAATTTATTCATTGTAACATTTCTTAATATTTTGATACTGCAACATTACCAATTACAAACGATCCAACCCACGATTACGGCTACGCTCGAACATAAAAATAAAGAGGCTGATCGATCCGATCAGATAGGTAACATTCAGGCAAAAGCTGATAAAGAGTTCGCGATACGGCATCTGGCCGGTGAAGATAATGCTCCGCATGCCCTCAAAAATATAAGCCGTTGGCAATGCATAAGCAATCTTTTGCGCCCAACCAGGCAAGGTAGCGATGGGATAATAGACGCCACTGACCGGCGTAAACAGGAAGGCCATGACCCACGGCAAGTTGCTTGCCTTTTGCCCATAATAAATAATGAGCGATGAACCTAAAAAACCGGTCGTCCAACCAAACATGATCAGCGAGAAGACAAAGGGAATTATCATCCAGCCCATCGTAAAGATATTAAGCGCGTAGAGCAGCCAGACAACGCCGGCACCAAAAAAGAGCACAAAGATTGTTTTGATCAGACCATTGAGCATACAGCCAATCACCCACTCGGTCACGGTAAGCGGCGAGGCAAACAGATTAATGAGGCTCTTGTGCCACATCTCTTCCATCATGGAAATAGAAATTTCATAATTTGCCCGCATCACCACCTGCCACATCACAAGTCCTGACATGATGACCAGGACAATGTTAGGGATCTGTAATTGGTTATTACGCATCCAGGTGCTGGTAAGGCCCCATAAAATAATATCCATGGTTGGCCAATAGATTGCGTCGGTCAGGCGTATTAAATTTCTTTTTTCAGACAACATATTGCGCAGCATCACTGCCCAAATACGATGTAATGCAATGTTCATGATGATCTCTTCTCTGGCTGCCTATGATGTCTACTTTGCGCAGCAACATTTAAAAAATACGCTTCAAGCGTTGGCTTTTCTATGGCGATCGACGAATAATCAATGTGCGCCTGCGCAAGACCGTTAAGCATGTGTGCTATCTTATGTTCATCTACCGTAATGCTCACCCACGGCAGCTGGACAGTATAGGGCAGGTTATTACGCTGCGCATAAGCCACCAGGGCATCCAAACTGTCACCAGGCATCAATTGAACCTGCGCAGCTGATACGCTTGCCGCCAGTGCCGTTGGCGTGTCGTTGGCTATGATCGTACCATGCTGCAGTACCAATACACGATCGCACACCTGGGTCACTTCATCCATGTTATGCGAGGTGATCAGGACTGACACCTTATACTCCTGCTGCTGCAAGGCAATAAAGCGGCGTACTTCAACCGCAATATCCGGGTCCAGCGATGCTGTAGGTTCATCCAAAAGCACAATGCGTGGGTACGTTAAAAATGCCTTGCACAACATAACGCGTGTCTTCTGTCCCGCTGATAGCGTACTAAATTCCTGGTTGCGCACAGCCCATACATCAAAGGTGTGTAAAAATTTCTCTATGCGTTTGCCCAGCGATTTTTTCTCAACACCGTACAAGCGGCCATGGATAAAAAGGTTTTCGGTTACCGTCAAATTAGCAGGCAGGTTAACATACGTGCTAGCAAAGCCTACCGATTGCAAAATTTCTGAGCGATGGGTAAAAAAGTCTTTACCGAAAAAGGTAATCGCGCCTGAGGTTGGCGTCAGGGTGCTCAACAACATTTGAATCGTTGTCGTCTTACCGGCGCCATTGGGACCTAAGATTCCTAGCACCTCACCCTGCTCAAGTGCAAATGAGATGTGGTCAACGGCTACAAAGGGTTTGCCTGTACTTTCTCGCGAAGGAAATATTTTTGTTAGGTTATCCACCATAAGGATTGTGTTTTTGTCGTCCATAGAAGCCTTCGTGTACTAAAAATTCATTATGATGTTTTTTCTAACTCAAATAGCATAATTTGCTTTTCAAGCCCTGCCTCAATTTCCTCTATTGTTGGCAGGCTGCCCTTAAATTCTTTGGGCAAGCTTTCAACAAGCATGGTTTCATAACCAGCAACGCCGATAGGCTTATTAATATCCCGCAAAGCATATTCGGCAATAAAATCATTTTTAGTCTTGCACAGCAACAGGCCTATTGTCGGTTTATCATCCGGATGACGCAGCAAATCGTCTACCGCAGATAAATAGAAATTGAGCTTGCCGGCATATTCTGGTTTGAACTCAGTATTTTTAAGTTCAACGACAACAAAACATCTCAGTTTTGTATGATAAAATAAGAGGTCTATGTAATAATCAGCACCGCCAACAGTTAAATGATACTGTCTGCCTATAAAAGCAAAGCCTTCACCTAGCTCTAATAAAAATTTTTGGATATGATCAATAAGCCCCTGTTCAAGGTGCTGTTCATCATAATCATTGCGCAAGGCAAGAAAATCAAAATTATACGGGTCTTTGAATGATGCTTGGGCAACACCGGCATGAGGGGCTACCAATGTTTTTGTAAAATTGGTAATAGCCTTGCCTTCTCTGCGATATAAATCTGATTTTATACAATCTTCAAGGGCATTACGGCTCCATCCACGCTCAACTGCTTTGTGCGCATACCAAAGGCGCTCTTCAAGCCCCTTGATTTTATGAATGATCGTAATATTATGCCCCCATGGAATATTGAATATCGGTAGGTCCTCAATGAGTCCAACAGGCTGTTGGACTTTTTCATAGGCTAGGTAGAAAGCCCTCATATTGAAGGCATTGCTGCGTGAAAACCCGGCCATGCCAGGGAACGCACTCTGCAAGTCCTTTGCCAACTGCTCTATAACATTTGACTCCCAGCCACCCACTGTCTGTCTTGCAACTATAATTTTTCCGATCTGCCAATACAGCTTAATCAGCTCTGTGTTCACAGAAAGCATGGCCTTGGTTTGCGACTCTTGAATCTGCTTTTTTATGGCCATGAGAGTTTGGACATATTCTTCTGTTGTAGCAACTATTTGCTTGCTTATTGTATCTCTCTTTTTTACCATTGTTATCAATTCCAATGTTGTTATTAAATCTAACTAACTGTCTCTTGTGCGCCTACTCAATACCCAGATCCTGGAAGAACGCATCCTGCCGCGGCGCCCTACCAAGATAGTCGTGCAAAAGCGTGTTAGGATCAACACTGCCACCTTTTCCAAGGACCTTATCGGTAAACAATTTACCCGCGGCCGGGTTGGTCAGACCCTGCTTTTTAATCATCTTAAATAGGTCTAAGGCAAAGACCTTTGACCACGAGTAGCCATAATATTTGGCACCGTAGCCGGTCAAGTGACCAAACCGTGCCTGAGAGTGCGTTGAGGCATCGTACGCAATTTCTGGGGCATAGGTCCGGTACAATTGCTCAACAAGGGCGCTGGTATCTTTATGTTTACCTGCAGCATAAAAGTCCAGTGACATGAGGGAAAGTATGCACTGGCGGGTCAGGAATAGGCCGGAGGCAAATTTTTTCAGATTAATAAGACTGTCAATTAAGGCATCGGGCAACGGTTCACCAGTTTTGTAGTGACGGCTGATGCCCTTCAACAGGTCTTTGTCAAACATCCATTCTTCAAAGATTTGCGATGGCATCTCAACAAAGTCACGCTTAGTGGCTGTGCCAGAAAATGCGTCAAGCTCTGTCACGCCAAGAATGCTGTGCATCGCATGTCCAAACTCATGAAAGAACGTCTCAACATCATGGTGCATCAATAATGCTGGACGATCGGCAGTGGCTTTGGGAAAGTTTGCGATTACAATTGCCAGCGACGGATTAATCTGGCCGGCCTGTTTGTCTTTCCACGTTGCATGCACTACCGAACCATGGCACGCATGGGAATATTTATTATCACGCGGATACAGGTCCAGGAAAATATAGCCCCGCAGCTTATTGCCATCCTGCTCACGAACTTCGATCAGCTTAACATCATCATGCCATGACCACTCAGGCTTAGTGACCGTAAATGAAAGGCTCAAAAATTGTTGGTAAATAGCAAAAACCTCTTTGAGGGTGTTATCCGCCTCAAAGTACTGAGCAACATTGCGCTCGTCAAGGTTAAAATGCCGCTTTTTGTAATCAGCCTTTATGTATTCCATATCCCACGGCTTAAAGCGTCCTTGTGCATCAAGCGTCACACCGGCCGGCAATTCTTTTTTAAAATCGGCAACCTCGTGTGCAGCTTTCTTCTTAGCCTTACGCGCAAGTTCGACAATAAAGTGGTGCGCAATTGATGGTTTTTTTGCCATGACACTGTCCAAATCAAGCGCAGCAAAACTCTCAAAGCCCAATTCGTGTGCCAAGGTATCACGCAACGCAATAATCTCTTGCAGGAGCTGAACGTTGTCGGGGTATGCACAATTATTAAACGCTCTATGCAAGCGCATGCGCGTATCTTCCACGCTACAATGTTCCTTGACCTGGTTGTAGGTTGGGTAGTCACAGGTCACGATATAGTTACCAGCCCCATCCTGTTTAAGCGTTGCAATAAAATGTTCTTCAAGACCGGCCAACTGTTCTTTGGTTGCTAGAATAGAGCTCTTATCCTCGTCAATATTTTTCTCAAACGCCAGTGTCAACTCTTGGAGCTTCTTTTTCAGAACTCTGACCTCTTCCAATTTTGCATCTGACAGGTTAAGGCCTTCTCGCTTAAAATCATTCATCATCTCGATAATATAATAGCGTTGTTCATCAGAAAGATGCTCGTGCTTGCCCGCACCCTTCTGGTAATCATCAAATGCCTTATACAGTGGTTTACTCATAAAAGCATCAACGTTAAATGCGCCCAGCTTAATGGCCGCCTTCTTGCACGCCTCACGCATAGCAGTATCCGGATGCACCATTGGTAACAACTCACACGTATTGGCAACGATTGAAAAGCGCTTACCAATATCGTCAAAATATTGTGCCGTATTGCTAAACGTTCTATCCTTGGGCGCAATAGCAAGCAAGGCATCCAGATCTTTTATCGCTGATTCTATTGCCCAATCGATATACGACTCGACCTCTTTAACCGTTTTAGGAAAAAATGTATAAATATCCTGCACACCTTGTATTGTCTGACTAAACATTGCATTAAACTCCTCTTGTGCACGGATATGGTAGCGCCCGTGGTTACCGCAACTAATTAAAAAAATAACCCCACATACACTGAATATTTTTTTCATCATGCCTATCCTTTTTATCTCACAATAGCTCCGGCCATCTTAGCACAACCACGATCTTTTGAACATATCATCTCGCACTTCACCGTTTATTGCTAAATTTTTGCTTGATGCGCGTCCATATACTACTCGTTGTTGGCTCTTTTTTCCTTCCTCCCACCAACGATTGTGTTGGCGTTATGGTCAAATCCGGTTTCAACGCTGGCAGGTCAAGCGCAGGATCAGCAAAAAACTTTTGTTGGATGCAATGGCATAAATCAGCTTGTGAGCGATAGCCGGCAAGCGCAATTGCCGGCATGTGCGTCGGCGCATACAGCTGACCGTCTTTAAAAAAGAAAATTAATGGTAAACTTATCGATGTTACATTAGTCTGCTGCATAATAAAGGCCAAGAGCTTCTTATTTTCTTCTCCGTGCGTTGCTCCATCAGATATATCAAGGGAGGCAAAGACCACCTTATCTTTGACGGGAAACGATTCGGCCGCATTTTGGTACTCTTGCTGCAGCTGCAATGATGCTGAGCTAGGCTCATCTTTGGCAAAGGCATAGACCGCAAGGACCACCGGCTTTTTCCATGAGGCCTTGATCACAAACGTATCAAATGCCTGCGATCCTTTGAGTGCCAAGACCTTGCTATACCGCTGGCCGTCAGACTTTTTTTCAAGCGATACTAAGGAGGCTGCGTATGCTGGCGCTGATAGCAGCTTCTCTTGCGGCGCGTAGCCGTGGAGGTGTGGTACACTGGCGCATAGCGATAGAATTACGAATATTTTCATATGATCCCCGTCCCCTTTTTGACAAAACCTGCTAAGCAATACATCATTGTAGAAAAAACGCGGGTCAAAGATCAATAGATAGCGTGCGCATCATCGCCTGAGCATCAAGATGCATCGGCTCCAAATAGAGCACGGTGGTAAGCTCATGACGGGCAAGCGCATACTCCTTACAACGCTGAGCAGCCATGGCCAGATAAAAATGTGCATCGACATAACTTGGGGCGCAATGCACTGCCTGTTGAAAGACAGCCTGGGCCTGGAGAGCATCACCCTGCTGCATATGAAGCTTGCCTAAATTTACCAGCGCAACCTCTGGCGTCTGATACGCCGTATCATGCAATAACGATTGCCATATGGCTATTGCCCGCTTACCCTCACCCTCCTGGGCAAGCAAGCAGGCGTAATTGTTCATAATTTCACCACGCAACTGCTCGGCTGGATTTTGGTGTAGTGCCGCCTGAAATGACTCCTTGCCATGCACCAGGTCACCAAGCTTGAATAAGACGGTGCCCTTAAAGGCGTGGTACTCAGGCCGCGGGTTGAGTGCCAATGCCTGATTAACATAGCTCAGCGCACGCTGTTGTGTATTTCTATCGTGCCCGTCTTGTGAGAGCTCAGCAAATGCCATTTTAAAATACGATTTTGCTGCACTGGCTGATTCCTTTTTTCCACAGGCTGAGGCCATAAGCAGCATGCTCAGCAATAAATGATTTTTTATTTTCATACAACGATCCCCTTGTTAAAAAATTCATACCCAACGAGCAACGCCTTTGATATACTCTGGGTTACTCATAATTACATGATACTGAGTGATGACATTCACATACTTCATAATCATTGTAAAACACATAACGGAGGCATTGTGCAACTTATTTGGGATGAATTTCTTAAGATCATTAAGGAAGAGGCTGGCAGCCAAGTCGTTGAGACCTGGTTCAAAGCCGTCTGCCTTGATGAATGGGATTGCGCGACCAATACTGCTACAGTGCGCGCGCCAAACCAATTTGTAAATCGCTGGCTTCAGGACCACTATGTTGAGCTTTTAAAGACCCACTTGGCACGCCTCCTTAACGCTCATGGGCTTAAGCTTAACTTTACGTGCAGCGAAATCACACCAGCCCAAGCACGGCCGCGCACCATTATGCCAGCCTCTGTGTTAAACAGCATGCATAGCACACAGCCACCATCGCGTCCACATACGCCACCATTCAGAATGCCACATAGTACCGCCATTATTCCCAGCAAGACTGAGCATGTGGTACAGGTTGGCAAAAAGAATAAGGAGCATCGTGGCAACACTATCAATCCACAATATCTTTTTGATTCATTCATTGTGGGACCTAACAATTCGCTGGCGCATGCGGCGGCCTATGCAATCTGCCAGAACATGGGTAAGGCCTACAATCCACTTTATATTTATGGTGGAACCGGTCTTGGCAAAACGCATTTGCTGCATGCAATTGCCAACCAAGTGCGTGCCTATGATCCATCACTGATTGTTCAGTACGAAACATCAGATAATTTTATTAATGAATTTATAAACTCAATTCGTTTTGATCGATCGCCGCAGTTTAGGAGCCGGTATCAGAAGGCGGATGTTTTGTTGCTTGATGATATCCAATTTCTTTCTAATAAAGAACAGACGCAGGAAACATTTTTCCATATCTTTAATGTTTTATACGAACAACAAAAACAGATTGTTCTTTCAAGCGATACGTTCCCTAAAGAGATTAAGGGACTGCAAAGCCGCCTGAAGTCTCGTATGGAATGGGGCCTGGTTGCTGACATTCAGATCCCTGATTTAGAAACAAAGATTGCTATTCTTAAAAAGAAGGCTGAGGCTCACGCCACCGCATTGCCTGATGAGGTAGCAGACTTCATTGCTACACGCGTTATTTCTAATATTCGTGAACTTGAGGGCGCACTCATTCGCGTGAACGCCTTCTCGGTCCTTACCAACCAATTAATTAGCCTAGAGTTAGCACGTAAGGTGCTGCTTAATCTGCATGAGGCCAAGCGTGAAGGCGTTATGCTGGACAATATCGTACGCGGCGTGGCAAAACACTATGCCATATCTATCAATGATATTCGCTCAAAGAAGCGTCATCACGATATTTCTGTCGTTCGACAGGTTGCCTTTTATATGATGAAAAAACTGAGTTACTGTTCACTCCAGGTTATTGGCAGCTACATCGGCGGCCGTGACCACTCTACCGTCATTCATGCCATCGGCAAGGTGGAGGCGCTCATCAAGCAAGATCCAAGCTTTGCTCAGAAGTTAAAGACCATAGAGCACGATATTATGGTGGCCTGATTATCATTGTACACATTACCATTTGGCGACCAGGCACACATGCTTGGCAACGGCATCGTCTTGCACTTGCTGCCAGCGTTGGTGTTGCCGGTGCACTTTGGCTGAATGAATACATCTGGATGCCACTGCCTGCCGTTGCAATGTAGTTGCACTATTAATTTTTGGCTAATTTAGCCTTAAGTGTATCTAAAAAGTGTATACTTTCATCCCTGCCTATTCTTACAAGATCATTTCTTATGTGCTTGAAAATATAGTCGATATCCTTTTCAGACGTGTATTCTTGCAATAATGCAAAAATTTCTTTTTCTAATATTGGCAAGTCATGGTGAAGGATATGAAAACATTCTTCGAAGTCTATCGCAAAATACTCATGTGCCACAAGATTACGAAAGCCTATAATGTTGCGCCATTCTTCGTTAATCGCATGTTTTAGCTCAGAAGAGGATAAAATGTGTTTAATGGCCTCGCCGATAATTTCGAATTCTCGCATAATGGCATCATAGTAAACTTCGTTTTTTACAAACGTATATGCATCGGGAACATGCTTAGCGTACCGTTTTATAGTATCAGCTGCTAGCAACACATCGAGTACAAAAAAACCTACATGTCTTTTGCTAGGCATATATCAAATCCTTTTGAATAATATCCATAACACCGCTACGCAGCGCATCGAAATAACCGACCTCAATGTCACGACCAAATTCCTGCGCAAGAAAATCACGCAGCTTCATTCTATTTTTAAAAATCTTTGTTTCTACTTCAATCAATAAATCAATATCGCTATCAGCTCGGGCTTCATCTCGTGCAAAAGATCCGAAGAGGGCAATTTTGTTTACACCAAATTGTGATTTTAAAAAGCTTTTATGCATCCTCAAGAACTGTAAGATCGTCTCTTTTTTCAGTTCTGAAGTATTCACGTGGTTAGACATTGCACATTCCTCTAATAAGAAATTTTTATGAATGAGCATCATTTGCGTTTGCTCTATTGAGAAGTGTAACGATCAACATGTGTTGCTGCAAGAAAATAGTAGTTACAAGAACAAAAAAACGGAGAGGGCAGTCATCACCACTACCCTCTCCGTTAAAAGGAAATGAAGTCTCTTTTTTTACGCGTAATACGCTGTACTACCAAACGGATCAAAGTAAAACAACCTTCGTGCTCCACCATTCAAGGCCGACGCCGTCACAATATAATTATCATTGTACGCATTGCCATTTGGCGACCAGGCACACATCGTTGGCAGCGGCATGGTGTTTGCTGTCGCGACCACACTTGGCGTTGTTGGCGCACTTGGGCTGAACGACAGCACGTTCAGGGTGGCGTTATCAAGCACGGTGGCCAGGTAATTATTCGTTGGCGACCAGACCACTTGGCGTGAAATCGCTGTTGTCGCCGCTGCGCTGCCGCGTGGCGTTGGCGCACTCGTGCCGGTGCTGCTAAACGAATACATCTGGATGCCGGTGCCTGCGGTGGCAATGTAGTTGCCGTTTGGCGAGAAAGCCACTGAGGTGACAGGGTTTGCGGTGCTGACCGTGTTGCCCAGTTGGTTCAAGAGCGGTTGGCCGTTTTGGAAGATGGGGGCGGTGAAAAATTGGAGATTGTTGCCGCTTTGATTCACCGCTGCAATAAACTGACCATTTGGTGACCAGGCTACTGCATAAGGGCTGTTTCCTGCTGTTATATTGCTACCTACTTGCACCGATGTATCGGTACCATCAAAGTAAAAAACCGATATACTATTTGAACCACTATTTGCTACCGCGAGATAATTACCATTTGGTGACCAGGCCACTGATCTAGGGGCTGATAGGTTAGTGGTTGCGTTGCTTCCTATTTGTACTGGGGTGCTGCCTGAAAATGAATATACTTGCAGAGTATCTGTAGATTGGTTTGCTACAGCAATATAATTGCCATTGGGCGACCAAGCTACTGAGTAAGGGGTTGATCCTGTGCCAACACTGCCTCCAACTAGTACCGGTGTGCTGCCAAAAAATGAATATACTTGTAGACTGGCTGAACTAAAATTTCCCACGGCAATATAGTTCCCATTTGGTGACCAGGCTATCGAAATAGGATTTGAACCTGTAGTTACAGAGCTTCCTACTAGCACCGGTGTACTGCCAGAAAATGAATATACTTGCAGCGTATTTGAAGTATAATTTGCCACAGCAAGGTAATTCCCGTTTGGTGACCAGACAACTGGCCAAGGGCTTGTTCCCGTATTCACAGTGGTGCCTACTGGTGCTGGGGTACCCGCTGCAAAAGAAAATACTTGCAGTGTACTTGTAGTGAAATTTGCTACGGCAAGATAATTACCATTCGGTGAAAAGGCTACTGAACGAGGTCCGCCTCCAGATTGAGTTTGCACCGCACTCCCAAGCGCAGCAGCCGTTGGCGTGCTGGTTGTACT
>JABCZU010000029.1 GCA_013289515.1 Candidatus Babelota bacterium
CACACATAATGCATGACAGTATTGTGTGCGCACATTGCAACAAAGCACATGACGATAGATTACGTGGCGCGTCTATGCGCACATATAATTAAAAACAAAATATTAAAAATAAAAAAATTGTAAGAAAAGAGGGATTAGCGACGCCAACGCCAGGATGAAGCGCCTAGGGAAAGGATAGACACTTGGTTGTTGACCAAGCTTGACTGAATTAGTGATAAGGCAGACGGACCACTCAGCCCATATAATCGGGCGATCGGTACCATGAGTATCTCCTTTGGTTAAAATATAGGCGTTAAAAACAACTTCTTTCAAGTTATCAGAAATTATTTAGCCACGCAACAACCTATTGAATTCGTTGCAATTAGGGCATTTTTGACAATTAAATCCAAAAAAAACCTCCTTTTTCGTTTACATTACTCCCAATACCTGGGCTCAAGCAGTTGAGCACAGGTGATTATCTCATCAAAATACGATCTACGTAGCAAGGCATCATCGGCCCCTTCACTACAAATTAACACCTTGTGTATGGTCTTATTTGTTTTATTAGGAAAAAGGGCAAGTTTTTTTTCAAATTCACTGATTACGCTGGTGCCGACTTTACCTTGGAGGTATTTAATTTCACAGATAGTATAGACGTTGTCTGCCCGGTCAAATATGAGATCTATCTGGTACCCAGGATTTTCTGTATCGGTGGCCCGACTAAAAAAGACGCCGGACTGGTACTGCATGACTGAAAAACCTAATACCTCTGCTATGACATAATGAAAGGTTCTGCAAAATCTTTCAAACGAAAAACCCAGCCATTTGACGTAGCTATCCATTTTTAAAGCCACTTGTGGATTGCTGTCATAAGCGCCACTGTCAATGTTTTTTTGTAGTGGCTTAATGAATTTAACGTAATACTGCAGGTAATTGTCGGCTATGGCATAACGGGTTAGGATAGTATTTTCTTGAAGGTTGAAGGGATAGTAATTGGTAATAAATCCAGACTTTTCAAGATCGACTAAGACCGCACTCAAGCTGCCGCCAGAGGAAACATCCAGCAGTTGGGCAAGCTCCTTGCGTGTCGCAAATTTTTTCTTACTTAAGATTTCGATAATTTCTTTATAATATTTATTATTGGCCATGGCGCTGGTAAAAATTCGTTCATACTCGTGAACAAAAAAGCCACCAGACGTGAAAGAATTTTTGCACAAACTCAAAAACACTGATGATTCTGCCGTTGCCCATTTCAGATATTCAGGAACGCCGCCGACGGTGAGGTAAGCATCCATGACCTCTTTGTTGCTGCGCTTTTTGAGAAAGGCTTTTGTTTCAATCGGGTTAAACGCCTTCAGATAAAATTCATATTGAGATCTGTTGTATAATGCCTTGGAATGTACCACATGATCAAGCATAAAGGACGGCGCTGATCCACAGAGAATGAGAATCAGTTTTGGGTTATGACGAAAGTAGTTATCCCATACATATTTTAATTCTGCAATGATTGTGCTCTCGTAATCCGCTAGCCATTGCAGCTCTTCTAAATAGATGGTCCAGATGCCTTTACTTGTATAGCTGGCTACAAGCTGAAAAAATTCTCGCCATGTTTCAATAACTACTTTTGCCAGTAGGGGGTCCTGCACATATATGGCCAATTGACTCATGACATTGGCAAATTGAGCTTTTTCGCTCAGCCCCTCTATTCCCTCAAATTTTAATACATTCCTATCTCTAAAGGCCTGCTCAAGCAGTTCGGTCTTTCCTATGCGCCTTCGACCATACATAATCACGATGCCGGCCTCGTTGGATTCACTAATTTTTTTGAGTCGTTCTAACTCACGTGTGCGACCAACAAAATTCTTTTTTACCTTAATAACAAGGGGTTTCATACAATCAAGCTCCCAATTTTTTAGCCAAGTAGGTCTAGTTTAGGGTGTACTTGGCTGTTTTTGCAAGACATTTTTTAGCCAAGTAGCGTAACAAGGGTGCTTAGCCTACGACACTCAGCCAACACAAGCCTTGTTTTTTGTGAATCGTAAGATTGTGCCTAATGGCGTGCGTGCCGCCTTCGGTGCTATGCAAAAAACGCAAAATTTCTTCGATAAAATTTGTGCTGATGGCGAATGGCGCCTTTTCGACAATGAGCCAGTGAATGATGATACGCTTTTGCACAACGGCAGGAATGGAAGCGTTGTTAAATGCCGTCAGGGTGCCTCGATAATGGCCAAGCTCCTGATCATAGACAAAAATACCGTTGAATATATCTTGTGCAAGCTGGGCTAAAAAATCATCTTCTTCTTGCAGGTGTTGCAAGGTGCTTTCAAATTTTTGATTAAAGCGTTGATCGCACTGGGCGAGTGCTGGAAGAACATGATTTCTAATACGGTTACGCAAAAAAGCATCTGACGCATTGGTGGCATCATGCACATAACTGACGGCATTGGTATTCAGTGACGCTACGATGTCCTCTTTGCTGGTGTGAAGTAAGGGGCGCAGATAGATGTCATCAATGTCGCGCATGCAGTGCAGACCGCTCAAGGTGCTGCCGCGCAGTAGCCGCATGAAAAAGGTCTCTTGCTGGTCCTGCTGGTGATGGGCTAGTGCGACAAAGTCTGCGCCGTATTGCTCTCGTGTCTGTTTAAAAAAAAAGCGGCGCAGGGTGCGTCCAACCTCTTCCTTGGAGCCATTATATTTGATGGTGATCGGCAAGGTTGATGCCTGACCGGTTACTAAGGGGATTGCAAGGTTGTCACACAGCTCTTGGCAAAGCTGGACGTCTTGTGGCGACTCTGTGCGCCATTGGTGATCAAGATGCGCCGCCATGAGCTTGATGCTGCCCTGCTGGTACAGTTCGTGCATGAGGTACAGAAGAAATACAGAATCCGGGCCGCCTGATAGGCCGACGATGACGAGCGGCTTACCAGTGATGCCTTTGAGCTTGATGGCTTTTTCGAGTAACTGGTGTATGTGGTGTAGTAGGTGGCTGTTAATTAACATGCGTTACTCATATTTTCTGTATCGTTCGCACCCCTCTACTCGGCTTGAAACAAGCCTCTATCGGGGCGAACGGGTTTTCAAAATTTTTACGTTATCAATAATAGCCGTTCGCCCCGATGCCCTTCGACAAGCTACGCTTGCTCAGGGTGATCGGAGAGGCTAAGAACCGTTCGCCCCGATGGAGGTGCCGCAGGCCGTAAGCCCCGTAGGGGACCGAATGGAGGGGTGCGACGGTGACCGCTTACCCACTTTTAGCCTGCCACAACAAATAGTGTTCAATAAAGGGCATAATGTCCCCATCCAAAACATTTTCCGGTTGAGGCGACTCATAGTCAGTACGATGATCCTTAACCATTTTATACGGATGTAGGACATAGGACCGAATTTGTGAGCCCCATTCAATCTTTTTCTTTTCAATCGCGCCCTCTTTAGCCCGCTTCTCCTCCTCTTGTCGTAGTACAAGGCGAGCTTTCAGCGCCTTCATAGCAGTCTGTTTATTTTGCAGCTGGGAGCGTTCATTCTGGCACTGTACGACAATGCCGCTGGGCATGTGGGTGATGCGCACGGCGGAGTCTGTCTTGTTGACGTGCTGGCCGCCTGCACCGCCGGCACGGTACGTATCGATGCGCAAGTCATCGTCTTTGATCTCGATTTTGGCATCTTCCACTTCAGGGGCTAAGGTGACGCCAGCAAAAGAGGTGTGGCGGCGTTTGTTGGCATCGTAGGGTGAAATGCGCACGAGACGGTGAATGCCACCCTCAGCTTTTAAAAAACCGTAGGCGTTGTCCCCCTTAACAAAAAGGGTGGCTGACTTCATGCCGGCGCCTTCGCCTGGCTGGTAGTCAAGCACGGCAAGGCTGAAACCCTCGCGTTCGCAAAAGCGTAGGTACATACGCATGAGCATCTCTGCCCAGTCCTGCGATTCGGTGCCCCCGGCGCCAGAGTTAATGGTGAGGTAGCAATTTTTATGGTCCTCTTCCTGATTGAGCAAGATGGCAATCTTAAATTTGGCGATTGCGCGACAGAGTGATCCGATTTCATTTTTAATGGAAGCAAGCTCTTGCTCGTTGTCCTTAAAGAGTTCAACCAGCTCCAGGTAGTCGTTATAGCGTGTCGTGATCTGTGGATAGGTTTCAGCGACGTGTTTAAGGTTACGGTGTGCGGCTAAAATGGTGTCCTTGTCCGGATTTTTCCAAAAATCATCGGTATTGAGTTGATCTTCAAGCCCCTTAAAGGTTTGCGCAATGTTGGCGTTGCTCCAGTAGGTCTTGATGGCGGTGATGTCTGGCTCAACGGCCTTTAACTGCTCGCGTAATTCGTCGATTAGCATAAATATCCACATAGGTTAATTGACGCAGGCTTGAAAATTAAGCATTGAGTTTGAAGGCTATTGGTAGGGAGCCTTTCAATTTAATGAGCTATTACGCAGAGGACGTCGTCCCCGGCTTGACCGGGAGCCTGTCCCAGACTTGATCTGGGAATCCAGGGGAAATTCAAAAGGTCTTTCTACGACTTCCCTTGGTACCAAATAAATTCAAAGCTTTTTTCAATCATTCAACGTGCGCCTGGTTAAGGTATGAGTTTAAAAACTTCAATACAGTATACCAGAAGCGCAAAAAAAAGGCCCAGCACTTTCAAAGTACTGGGCCTTACAGTTTTTAAAATCAACAATCTTTGTGCTCTCTATTTTTTCCCGAAGAGGCCTTCAAATGTCTTCCCTTCAGCATCTGTAAGCATTTTGGCAATTTTTATAGAGTTTGCATCCTTGTTGTTTTTCACCAGATCCAATGGCGTCTGTTGCCCTTCAGTCCAAGAGTTAACGTTTGCCCCAGCTGCAATAAGAGCTTTCACAGTTGCTACAGACCCGCTTTGTGCTGCCCAGTGCAATGGCGTCTTGCCTTGCAGAGTCCTCAAAGCACTCAGCTGGTCAACGGGTGCATTCCGACCAAGCCTAGCTCCAAGATTCATATTGGCGCCGCCTGCAATGAACCCTAAAGCCATTTTAGCATCCTTGGTCATGGACAACTTGCTAGTAATAAGACCATGGGCTTCAATATAGGGAGCATCATCGCCGCCACTTAACGGTGTAATTTTACCGTTATCAACAAATAACTTTACAAGGCTAGGACTGCTATTTGCTAATGCATAATCCAAGGCAGTTTTACCGCTGTTATCGGCGATACTGACGTCTATTGTCGGTTGAGTGATAAGTATTTGTGCAGCATTAAGAAAATCCTTATTGGCTGCGTAATCTAACGGAGTCAAGCCTTCATCATCCTGTGCATTGACGTTGGCTCCTAATTCAATAAGGGATGATATCATACTGGTGTTATTGGCTTGTACAGCTATATGTAGTGGCGTTGCACCAGCAGCATCCTGAGCATCAGGGCTGGCTCCTTGCTTGATAAGCGCCTGGCCTATATCAGCACGTCCTTTTTGTGCAACAATGTGCAATGCCGACTTTTGCTCATTATTCTTCTCATCAAAATTGATCTTTTTGCTTTGTGAATGAATAAAGTTACGAATACTCTTTAAGTCACCCTTTCCTACAACATCGTGTAGGGGAAATGATCGAGCTTTTTTTACAGACTCACGCCTGATGCCTTTTGTTGTTTCAAGGTTTAGTACCGGCTCTTGGGTGAGTACCGGCTTCTTTTTAGCGGCCTTGGCAAGATTGTTAGCTTTATTTGCGGTGGCTGCTTTTTGAGTTACACGATTCATTGCTGCTTCCCACTCATCCTCAGCAGTATCTGCTTGTGTTAATATCGGCGAGAACACGATCAATGCGCCTACAAGCGCTACATTTAGTTTCTTCATAAGAAACCCTCCTTCGTTAATGAAAATAATAAAAAATATAAATGATAGGCATGATCTACGCAGACCACCTGTATTACATTTCTAATTGTAATAAATGGGGGGGGGGTAGTCAATGGTTTATAGAAAATTTATTACTCGATGGTGCTGCTGCCTTGTGCCAGGTGCTGATTTCTGTGAAAAACCAGCACTTTTTAGCCTTTTTCAATTGTAATTTTTTTGATAAACTGACGGAATAGGGAATAATCTGCCTAATCACCTGGAAAGGCACCCCGACAATATCCTCGCATGTTTTAAAGTAGAGTAATTGTAAACAAGGAGAGGTCGCTTGTTATGAATAATCAACCCAAGCAGTTAGGACTCAATTACAGCATATTTGAGGATTTTATTAAGGAAAATCGTATATATATTGATAAGACTGAACATATTTATAATCTCATAACAGCACCTGATATAAAACATTTCTATTTCGTGTCCCGTCCTCGCCGTTTCGGTAAGTCACTTTTTATCTCGACACTTAAAGAGCTTTTTGCAGGCAGAAAAGAACTCTTTAACGAGTACTGGATCGGCAAAAACAGCACGTATGATTGGCCACAGCACCCTGTAATACATTTGGACTTTGGTGCTTGTGTAAAGTCAGCGCAAAAAAAAGGCCCAGCACTTTCAAAGTACTGGGCACTGTTCGCACTGTTCGCTTAGATTGATTCTAAAGGTCGCGAGACCTTTCTACTCTACCCAATTTGAAATTTTGTACTTCGGCTATTTTGCCAATTTTGCCAAAATGTCACTTATCTCGCGTGAAGGGTGCACATGGGTTGCCTTTTTAGGATCCCAAAAATGAGTTCGATGTTTCCCCGAATACCAGCCAGGTTCGCCAGAGTCCTTGCAATACTTAAATTGATGATATTTATGATCTGCAGCTGGTCTAACTGAAATGCTACTAGTGCCATTATGTACAGCTCCCCGCCAGGCATACAAACCACGAGGCAAGTTTTCCTGAACACCACTTAAATCCCAAGCAACATATCGGACAGTATAATCATGTGCTATGGCAGGATCATAAAATGACCGCCCGCTTAAATGCACAAGTACCTCGCCAAGCTTTTTTCCGTTTTCATCATGCACAGTAAGCCAACCAGCAGCGTTACCCTTTGTACCCACTATTGTTCCAGATGTACGGCCAGACCAGGTACCATCAAATTGAAACAATTTCCCAAATCCATCAGGCATATTAAGCGACGGCTGCTTGGCTGCATTGGCACCATTGCTAAATAACAGCATACATACGGCATATGTACTTGCACAAATTAGTTTCTTCATCAAGAAACCCTTTCCCTTGTTAATGAAACATACAACTCTAGTTAGTCACTATCAGATTCACTGTTGCCACCGAAATTAGAAAGTATTGGCCCTCTGGCCTGAGGCTTCGGCAGGGCTTTTAAAGTATTAATCCTGTTAGTGTTTTCTTTGGCAAGGGTTGCCAGATCGGAAAGCGTTGTGCCTGTCGCATCATTAGCTCCAGCTCCAATAAGTAATTTGGCAACTGTGATATAGTTCTGCACCCCTATTATTATGAATCCCAAAGTGGCTCTTTCATTGGTGCTAGTGCCCTGCGTTGATAGTATCTCTGTTAGTTTTGCCTTGAGCATATCCAATGGCGTTTTTCCATCAAAAGCAGCATTAACATCTGCTCCTGTAGCTATAAGTGCTTTAACAACTTCCACCTGTCCAGGGCGCGTTAACGGTGCAAGCGCTGCTGTCCATACATTGGAGTATAGAAGCTTAGGCACCGCCGTAGCCGTAGAAGAAGATGATGACGATGATGTGTTGTTGGCTTAGGCTGAATTACTGTCACTTCCAACATTTACATTGGCACCGCCTAGGATAAAAGCTAAAACCTTTTTAGCGTCACCTTGAAAGGCGGCACGGCAGAGCTTATTAGTAAAGTACATCGAGAGTATGTACTCCTCAGGCTTGTTGGGATTGAAGCTGTCATTTCCACCCGCTCGTGGTTCAATGTTATTCGTATCAAGGAATTTTGTTTTTATCTGGGCTGGACTATCAAATAGTAGTGCCCTATCCAATTCCTTCTCCAACTTATTAAGGTTGGTGCGTCGTTCCGAGGCGGCGACATACGCCTTTCCACCACGGGACGGTAGTGGTGGTTTGCTGGCTGCTATCGAGTGTGTCGATAGTAGTACTGACGCTACTAATGCGCTCACAAGCGCTGTGTTTAGGTTTTTCATACAAATCTCCTTTTTTTAAATAAAAAATACACACTACTAAATCTTAGGCCCACGTTTGCCGCTGCTAATTGGCCAGATATGCATTTTCTCAAAGTGACCATGTATCTCTTTGGACGATATCCTAAGGTCCTTTGGTGACACGCCGTGCGTGAGCGCCTTGATCTTCTTCATCTTCCAGTTGCGCTGCTCAAGCTCGTTTTGGTCTATCTTGTGCTTCAAAAGGTGCTCCTTGCTGAGCTTAATTGACTTACCCATTACTATAATCTCCTTTACTTGGTTTGAAAGTGTTTATTAAATAAGGCTTCTATTACATCATTATCATCATCATTGTCATCAGCTGGTGCCCTATATACCGGGCAAGTATTTCTCTGGATTGGTTCCTGAAAGTGTTTATTAGATAAAGCTTCTATTACATCATTGTCACCAACCGGTGTCCCACACACTGGACAATTGTACTTTGGGTCATTGCAATTGTTGCTCCGGCAATAGGCTACACGGCGATTTAACCAGTCATCTATACAGCGTTTATGAAATGTGTGATTTGGCTCTGCTTGGTTTCTAGCATGACAATGTAATGTTTTTGACTCAGGGCTTTGCTTGTCAATGGCGATATGACAAAGTTGGCACTCATTTTCATTCAAAACAGGTTCTGGCGCTGCCTCTTGGTTGGTATCGTTTTCTGGTAAATAGGCCGCACCGGCAACAGTAAGTCCCCATTGGTCTCTCTGCCGTTGCACCTCATCATGTTGACGCTGTTGCTCAGGCGTCGTAGCGCGCACTTGATTGGTAGCAACGGCCATAGTGCACATTGCTATCATCATTGTAAAGACACATCTAAACATTGGACTTCCTCCATTGTTAAAAAAATAAAAAAAATTTAAACCAATAAAATGCCTTATTCTCATATCATATGATACCAAATTTCAAATAGAAAATAAAACATATTTGAAATATTCCCTTGGGGTCAACATGGATTTGGTGAGTTTGAGGGGTTTTTCGAAGAATGCTTCTGCTTGAAAGCTGTTATTTGACGACTTTTTTTGTTTTTTTATAAAAAACTTACATAAAAGATAAAAAAGAGCTTGCATCTGGACGCAAATGAAGCTATAATTTCTCCCATGCTTGAAAGAAGAAAATCGACACAAAGCGAGTCTGACAAGCGAATCTGAAAAGTTACTTATCTTTGACATGCATATTTTATCAAGTTCATCAAAGGTAAAAAAATTACCTGAGGATGAGGAACCTTAAATTCTGATATTGAGAGTTTGATCCTGGCTCAGAATGAACGCTGGCGGCGTGCCTAACACATGCAAGTCGAACGAGAAAACCCGCAAGGGTGAGTACAGTGGCGCACGGGTGAGTAATACGTAGGAATCTACCTTTTAGTGGAGAATACTCTGGAGAAATTCAGGTTAATACTGCATAAGCCCCACGGGGGAAAGGTGGCCTCGCGCTACCGCTGAAAGATGAGCCTACGTCCTATTAGCTAGTTGGCAGGGTAAAAGCCTACCAAGGCGAAGATGGGTAACCGGCCTGAGAGGGTGATCGGTCACACTGGAACTGAGACACGGTCCAGACTCCTACGGGAGGCAGCAGTGGGGAATATTGCACAATGGGCGAAAGCCTGATGCAGCGACGCCGCGTGGAGGATGAAGGTCTTCGGATTGTAAACTCCTGTTAAGTGGGAAAAAAGACGCTGACCTAATACGTCAGTGGGATGATGGTACCACTAGAGAAAGCACCGGCAAACTTCGTGCCAGCAGCCGCGGTAATACGAAGGGTGCGAGCGTTATTCGGAATAACTGGGTGTAAAGGGTATGTAGGTGGTCTGCTAAGTCAATTGTCAAAGCGCTCGGCTTAACCGGGCAAAGGCAAGTGAAACTGGTGGACTAGAGTTCGGAAGAGAAGAGTGGAATTCTCGGAGTAGCGGTAAAATGCGTAGATCTCGAGAGGAACACCGGTTGCGAAGGCGGCTCTTTGGTCCGACACTGACACTAAAGTACGAAAGCGTGGGGAGCAAACAGGATTAGATACCCTGGTAGTCCACGCCGTAAACGATGATCACTAGATGTGGGCCTTGCATAGCAGGGTCTGTGTCGAAGCTAACGCGTTAAGTGATCCACCTGGGGAGTACGGTCGCAAGATTAAAACTCAAAGGAATTGACGGGGGTCCGCACAAGCGGTGGAACATGTGGTTTAATTCGACACTACGCGAGGAACCTTACCTGGGCTTGACATGTACTTGACGCTGCTTGAAAGAGTGGGTTCTGTAGCAATACAGACAAGTACACAGGTGCTGCATGGCTGTCGTCAGCTCGTGTCGTGAGACGTCGGGTTAAGTCCTTGAACGAGCGCAACCCTTGCCGCTAGTTGCTCGGCGAAAGCAAGCACTCTAGCGGGACTGCCTTGGAAACAAGGAGGAAGGTGGGGATGACGTCAAGTCCTCATGGCCCTTATGCCCAGGGCGACACACGTGTTACAATGGCGAAAAACAGAGGGGTGCGAAGTCGCGAGATGGAGCAAATCCCGTAAAGTTCGTCTAAGTTCAGATTGTAGTCTGCAACCCGACTACATGAAGTTGAAATCGCTAGTAATCGCATATCAGAACGATGCGGTGAATACGTTCTCGGACCTTGTACACACCGCCCGTCACACCACGAAAGCCGTTCGCACCCGAAAGCATCTTAGCTAACCGTAAAGGAGGCGGATGATGAAGGTGAGGAGGGTGATTGGGGTGAAGTCGTAACAAGGTAGCTGTACGAGAACGTGCGGCTGGATCACCTCCTTTCGAGGGAGATTAAATGCCTTGCCTACTGATTAGGCAAATAGAAATCGCCCATGGCGAGATCAATTCAGATTTCGTTTCGGCGAAATCACAAAACTAATTTAGGTGTGTAAAAAACTCCTCATCCTCAGGGACTTTAAAACCAGCCTTCGCCCTTCGTGGCTACGGCTGGGCAGGTAAATATATGTTACTGGGCCCATAGCTCAGTTGGTTAGAGCACCCCGCTGATAACGGGGAGGCCAGTCGTTCGAGTCGACTTGGGCCCACCAGTCTTCGCTCCTGCGGAGCTTCGCCTGGCGCAGCCAGTAAAATGAAGATGCTATATACTGTGCGCTTATTTAAGCAAAAGCGTAGGTTGTCCTTCGAAGCTTTCTACTCCGCTCTTCGAGCTTCGAAGAACAGGTTAGCGAAGTAGGGCTGGTCTTCCTTCCGAGTATCAAGAACTCTTAGATAAAATATGTAGTAAAGAATTTTGGGGGCATAGCTCAGTTGGTAGAGCGTCTGCCTTGCACGCAGAAGGCCAGCGGTTCGAATCCGCTTGCCTCCACCAAAACTATAAAAAGCCACTGATTAACATCAGTGGCTTTTTGTGTGTTGGCCCGGTACGGGCGCGACCTAAAGAAGAAATGGTATAATCTTATAACTTTTCAATAAGTTCTATAGCACCTGTCACAGCGCTCGCCACTAGTTCGCTGTTTTGCGTATTAGTTTTTTCATCGCTCTCAATACCATGAAATGTTACTGAATGTTCCTCATCGTTATGCTGCTGGGCAGGATTGTTTTGTACAGGGCTTTGTGCATTGTTTTGTGTGGGTGCATTTTTTGTCAGTTCACTTAAATCATAATCAAGTAATTGTGTTACGTTTGGATCAGCAAGCAAATCTTGTAATGAGCGTACGCTAGTATTACCATTTCGTTTTGATGCAACCAATAAGTTGCTGATAACTTGGGCTTGTTCTGGTGAAATTGTAGCATCGCTACTAAGCAGATGGACATCTTTTAACTTTTGTATTACTGCACTATCAAACTTAGCTGCAATAGCATTATTAATATCTGCAGAGTTTTGAGGGGTTTGACTGTTTGGACAGAGTATCTGATAAAGCCACGTTAAAGCGTTCGGACAAACTCCTGCCAAAAGACCGAGTGCACCATGTGTGGCGATAACAAGACCGACTGTGACGGCAACGCCGCCTATTTTTATCATGACGGGCCACGCCTCTTTAATAGTCTTTTTGCTACATGCGACGCATTTGGTCCAGCATGTGTTTGGGGCTTCAGTCATGATTGCCTGCGCGGCTGGTAATAGCGTGCCGTTGCTATTGACTAAACCGCGAGTTTTAAGTTCTTGGAGAACTGTGGTGTCAATACTTGAAGGTTTTGCCCCCGATGCAAGCTGTTTAAGCGCAGTTTGTACATCTTGTTGACTAGCATTAGTACCACGCTCTGATCTATCTAACGTTTGGAGTGTAAGTGGCTCAATGATATTATTTGCTTGTACAAAATTATACTGTTTAAGTACAGTAAGCCCGTTTATTTCTTCAGTACCGAATTGGCTAACTACTGTATTACCATGATCTTTAAGTTGGAGCAAGACATTATATGCTATAGGGTTTTGTAGTTGAAATTTTTTAAGAATCTCGGCCTGTTCGGCACATTTAATTTTTTGAGAAAGTTTATTAAACTCTCCTACTACATCTTCCCATGCCTTTGCAGATTTAAGCTGCTGCGTTGCAATAAGCGCGAGTAATGCTATACCGCATGTTCTTACTATCATTCTAGCTCCTTCTTCTTTGGACATAAAAAAAGGGCCCTTGTTAGGGCCCTTACACATTACTGTACATCAATCAGTTCGACGTCAAATACCAAGGTGGCATTTGGCGGAATAGCGGCTCCCGCGCCGTGGGCACCATAACCAAGGTGTGCTGGAATGATCAGGCGCGCTTTTTCGCCAATTTTCATTTCGGCAACGCCGGTATCCCAGCCCTGAATTACTTGGCCAATACCGATTCTGAAGACAAATGGCTGACCACGGTCAACGCTGCTGTCAAATTTTTTGCCTTCGTATTCGCGGTATCCGGCCGTTTCATTTTTGGCGGTTGGATTATAGAGCCAGCCGGTATAATGAACCGTTACACGTTGGCCACGTGTTGGACTTTTTGCGTTAGCGTCGCGTGTTGCGCTTAAAACTTTGTGTTGCAGGTTTGTGACGACTGTATTATTTGGTTTTGTTTCCATAGTTTTTACCGTATTAACTTTCTTCTCCGCTGTATTATCTGGTGCTTTGCAGCCGATCAACAGACAACTGAGTGAGAACACTCCCACCTTGGTTGCCAGCGAACAACATTTTTTCACATGTTTCATAAAAATGGTTCCTTTCCTAAAAAAATATATTACCTACCTCTCTTATTTTTTACCATACTAAACGAAGAAATGATACTGGCTATAACAGATTTGTGACATGATTCTAATAATGCTTCATTGATTGGGGCCTGTTTTCCGATTGCACGGCGTAGTCGCATAACATCAAATGATTTATAAAAGCCCAAAAGACAGAAGCCTTTAAGTCGATCATTGTGCACAACAAAAAGGTGATAATAACTTTTGTCTTGGTACACGATGCGTTGCCATGCTGTAGGGGTCTGGTGTGTATGGCCAGCCATAACTATGGACGTAGTGCCCAGTGTGAGCGTATGATAGGCGCAATCTTCGTGATACGCCTTGTACTGGCCGAGCATATTGGTTGCCGCAATGATTCCCTGGTGTTGCGCCTCTTGCCATCCATGGCATTTATAGGTGTAATCAGCGTTAATCATGCAGTTGTCGCCGGCGGCATAAATAGTGTTAATGCTGCTGCGTAGGTATTTATCAACGATAATGGCGTTGTTGTGGCGCAGGATGCTGGTATGCCTTATAAAGTCGGTGTTTATAATACCAGCTGTGGCATAGATTATTAATTGGCAGGCAATTTTAGTGCCACTACTGAGTGTTACTTCGTTGATCAGGCCACCGCGAAGCTGGACCTTTTTGATGGTAGCTGCTGTGTGTAACGTCCACGAGGTAGGGTGCTCTGTGACAAAGCGTGCGCCATCCTGGTCAAGGTATCGGGGCAAGATTGTTGATGCTTTTTCTATAACGTTGACGGTGTATTGTGCATTGCTTAGGGCTTGAGCTAGCTTTAGCCCGCGTATCCCGGCGCCAACGATGACAATATCCTTAACGGCATGTTGTCGCATAAATTTTTTAATAGCTTGTCCATCGGCAAATGAGCCGTAGGCAAAAACCCCTTTGCTGACAAGATGTTTATGGCCTAATGCCAGCTCATAACGTATGCCGGTGGCTAGCAGCAGTTTGCTGTAGGTGATGTGCTCGCCACTGCTTAGGATCAGTTCATTGCGCGTCGGATCAAGCTTGGTGATCGCTGTAGAAAACTTATAATCAACGCCATCGGGCATTTTGGTCCCGGCAATCCTCATGCCTCTAAACCGCTTGTTGTCGGTAATGAAAGAAGGCAATAATGTCATATTGTACGGTGGTTCTGCCTGTGCGGCTATCCACACAATGGGGTTGGGGCATTTCTTTGCCAGCAGTGTTTTAATGGCAGCGGTACCGGCAGCTGAACCGCCAACCACAACAAATGGTTTTAGCTCCTTGCTGCTGGCCGCAATCTGCGCGTGCGCCTCTTGTTTGCGATTTTTACGTATGGTGCGCACAATGTAGTAGCTGGCTATCAGTAAGGTCAAGCTGACGCACAACAGCGAGAGCAATTTTTGTTTGACGGTAATGAGTCTACGCATAAAAAGGGTCCATTCGACAAGCTCTCACGCCTTACTATTTATTCCAACGGCCTTTGCCCTTATGGATGTATCATCCTGAGGGGGTGTTTTGTACTATACAATTTTTTGTGCTTAATTCTAGAAATATATTACGGAGAGGACATCATCCCCATTTTCACGAGGATGATGTCTAAAAAAAGAAGGCCATGAAACCAACAAGCTTCCAAAATGCGTGCTTTAATTAGGCACAAATCGAAGATTCATACATTTTGCTTCTTAGCTTTTTTTAATGAGACATGTAATGAATACCCCATGACACCCGCAAACTTATGAAGAGTGTTTATTGACGTATTCGCATAACCGCCCTTTTCTAAGCGGGCAATCGCTGGTTGTTGAGAGTCAAGGCGCCTTGCAAGCTCAGCTTGTGAAATTTTTGCCTCTATTCTTGCTTTAATAAATTCTCGTATAATATCAAACTCAGGAGCTAGGGCATCATATTCAGCCTTGAATACCGGATCCTTAAAAGCTTTTTTTCTAAAATCTTCAATAGTTGGTCTTTTAACCTTAACAGGTTTTATTGTTTTGCTAGTCTTCATTTAGCACCTCGCGCATTCGTTTTCTGGCCAATACAATTTCTTTTAATCCCTTACCAAATGGTTCGATATGGGGTGAACCAACATCTGCCGGTCCGAAATCTTCTATAAGGTCGATTATTCGAAGAAACTTTTCTCCTATGCCAGTTGGCCATGCATGAATACTATCCTGGACCTCATTGCTATAAAATTCTATCTTCCAACTCATTTTATATCTCACGGTTAACTACCTAGTGCTTCAATAGCTTGGTTGTATCATAACAAAAATGTTATGTATGGTCAAGAAATAACAACTCATCCCCACTAGGCGGAGACAGGTATTTTCTTTTGGTGCTGGGATGGCCATTGCTTAAAAAACTTAAAAAAATGGCACATTTTTAACTTATTTCGCATTTGTAATTTTATGTGGCAAGCTGGGAGTAGTTGTATTTTTTATCCAAAATCACAAGGAGGTTACCCTTATGAAGACTCAAATGTTATTACGCAGTGCTGTAACTGCTTTT
>JABCZU010000030.1 GCA_013289515.1 Candidatus Babelota bacterium
TATTAAATATGGCTCAACGCCAATGGAGGTGACGTCCTTTTGTCGGAACTGACCTGCCCAAGTCCATACATTACCAAACATGGCCTGATGAATTTCTTTCAGTGTACTTACATTAAACCAATTATTGGGAAGCGATACCTTTTTTTGTAAATACTCCTTTTGTGCTGAAGAAATATTTTCTGCCTCGGCCCTATTAACATCTCCCTGAGTTTTTATCCACGACGGTATTAATCCGCTGGAATCATCAATGGGAGTGGCTCCTGCGGGATGATCAAATTTTATCATGAGTGACTACTTCTCCCAAAGCTTTGTTCCTGAGCCATTGAGCAATTCATTCTCTTCTTCCTTAACAAGCTCATCTAGCAATTGAATATCAGGCTCCTGTTTTTCTAGGTTCATTGTACCTTTTAGATACTGAACATGTCGTTGCGCAACCTGTTTAGCCTGTTGTCGACGGATAGCGTCTATAGTTTTTTTGAGCATTGGAATAACCACTAACTCACAGCAGAGTGCTTCAGATATTTTTGATAATGTTGCTAGCGTTGGAGATTGCTGGCTTTGCTCAATACGCGAAACGGTTGCCTGTGGAATACCCGCCCGTTTTGCCAATGCGCTTTGAGACATTTGTAATTGATTCCGGATGAGGGCAATTAACTCGCCAATGGGCAACCCCCTGGCTGCTTGCTGTAATTTTTCCGCCGATAAGGCAATTTCCTCTAATAGGAGTTTCTCTGACTTCGAGGACCTTTTCATACACAAAACCTCTTCTGGTTTGGGGATAGCTTTAATATCTCATCAACTTATGATAGCATTAAAGTTATTAAAAAGGCAATATTTAATGCTATATAAGCATAAAAACAGGGAGGTATAATGGCATTTATGCTATAAAGAATGGCTTTTGATGTGTTTCTTTCGCGTCTGCTTTGCCGCCTTGACCGCCTCATTAACCCATTGAACAAGCCTGTGACTGTCTTCAAGAATATCAGCAGGGACCTGCCAGTAGCTCAGGGATACTGTTTTGTTATTTTTTTCATATGAAAACGGCTTTGAATCGTTGGCCTGGTAGGCCGCCCGATTGTTATCACCAACTTTAAAATAGAGCGTGTCATCGATAATGAGCGCAAAGAAGACGCTATCTTTGTAGATGCCATAGCCACCAAACATTTTGCGGACTTTGATGCCACCAAGCGGTGATAAGAGATCGAGAATGTACGTGATATAATGGTTATTACGCACTACCGGACCCTTCGCTTTGGTTGCTGGTGTGTAGAAAATATATTTGGCCTTGAATATTATTTACCTCTTTTTCGATAAACGTATCGATTGGCCTGATCTATCTTTTATAGCTTTCGGTACAATAAGTTTTTTAGTTGCTTTCTTTACTATTGGTCCTGGTTTTAATTGTTTCTTTTCTGCTATTACTGCTGTACCTGCCAATGCTTCCAATGTTCTTTTGACCGTTGCAGAGTGTTGATCAATTAATGTTAAAAAAATATAGGCGGCAGTATTAGGTTTTTTTTTCTTGTCTTCCCAAGCCTGGAGTGTATGAGGCTTAAAGGAAAACAGATTACAAAATGATTCCTGAGTGAGACCTAACTTTTTACGGATAGCCTTCACATCAAGTATAGGAACATCAACAACATACCTTGTTAATACCCCTCGGCTCTTATCGCCTTTTGAGTAGGCCAAGGCATCTTGAAGCCCCGCCATAATTTTATCACCTAGCTTTGTCATGGCATGCTCCTATTTAAACAGTTTTTTAATCTCTTGAATAATTTTTGCATAAGCTCTTTTTTCGTGCGTATCCATATCTTCATCCTATGCTCAGAACGATGCTTAATCATGATAACTCTTTATTAAGGGGATGTGGCCGGCATTGTTAACCAGTATTGATTTCAGTCATTTAATCATAATTAATATTTTTGCTGCGCATTTTTTTAATGCTACCGCGATGCGTCTTAGTATCAAGCCGTGCCGCTTTTACTGATTTGGATACACGTGTTGCCATGCGTTTTTTAGGGATGTACAACGCCTTGCGAATTTTATCAGCAAGCTGCAGCAAGGCTAGATCTTTGTTTTGCTGCTGACTGCGTGTGGTACTGTTGTGAACAATAACGTCGCCGTCGGTGGTCAAGCTTGCTTGCAGCTTTTCCAGCACGCGTGCTTTTTGAGCATCATCAAGCACACTGGTATTGTTAACATTCCACCGCACGGTAATGCGGCTATCAGTCTTATTAACGTGTTGGCCACCTGGCCCACCGGCTCTGCTGGTGGTTATCTCAAGTTCATGACCGGGTATAACAATGTCATTTTTAATGGGCACATCCTGCTTCATGATTATCTCATTCAACAAAAATGTTATCTAAAACGTCGTTACCGTACTGAGTGAATAAAAAATCAATGAGTGCATCATGCGTAACATTATCGCCACTTTCATTTAGATGCTCAATGATTATTCCAATCTCCTGGTAGTCTTTTAGTTCAATACATTTTTGGCATAAAGCCTTAGCAAAGTCCAGTGACGAAAGGTCCAGCGCTGAGATGCATTGTGCTATGATTTCCTCTTGATCAGAGGCTTCAATCAATATTTTATGTACTTGGCCATCATGTGCATTGGTGTACTGATTGATTATACCGGTGATATCTCGATGACGTTGCGTACTAATGGCGTCTTGCTCATGTTTATTATTAGCCTTAAGCCCTTGATAGGCAGACTCAACCAGTTGTTTTTTGATTGCCTGCCTAAGGGCGGCACTGTCTTTGAAGCTTTTCTGTGCCGTACAGTTATCAATACTGGAAGTCTCATGGCATGTCTGAGCTGCCGTAAGTGTCGCTGTGAAAGCGTGGCTCATGCTCACAATAGCACTTGCCAATAAAAAATTCTTTTTTATGTAAGGATACGATACCATGCGATAACCCTTTGATAAATGGTTGTGGCTTTTTCAACATTGTTAATAGTACATCATTGTGTGCCGCTTGTCATGTTTCTTTGTATGAGCTATGAGCCTTCAAGCATAAAATAATATCAAGGCTTGGCTTTTTGCATTAATCCATTAGGCTAGTGTTATCAAGTTATTTCCTTTAAATCTAGCAATACAAAAAAAAGGGGAAAATCCCATGATCATTGCTCATAAGATTATAATTTACCTTGTGTTAGCAAGCTGCATCACTCATGGATTTTTACATGCCATGGTATCATTAAAAGAGGCAAAAAAGCAGTACGCACCCGCATCTGCCAACTTACAAGAGACAATCAAAGCACTACGCAATTATTATGAAGCGCCCATGGATGGTCAAGAATCTGCCTATGAACGCGAGCTACGTGCCATCTGTCAAAAGGCACTGGATGAACATTTTAAAGAAAAAAAAGTTACGCCAAAATCGGCTATTGTTTTTGACATTGATGAGACACTCTTAACTGATTACAAATTTTTTAAGGAATGTAATTTTGAATGGACCATTGAGGATGCCTACCAATACCGCTTTAAAAAAGAGTGTTCTGCCATCCGTCCCATGCAAAATTTTTACAATCAACTTAAAGCACTTGGGTATACACTCATCCTTCTGACCTCTCGCAGAGAAGCCTTATACCAGGTGACCCAGGAAAATCTTACCAAAGAAGGCTATGTCTTTGATACATTAATTTTACTGCCTATGGACCTTTTTAATCAGCATGTATCACATGGCGCCTGGAAAGCATCAATGCGAAAAACATTAAGCCAACACTATGATATCGTTGGCTGTGTAGGTGATAGCCCAAGTGATTTTGAAGGCGATTGCTGTGGTGTCCAGGTGCGTCTGCCAAATTATTTATATTGATCGTATTTATTGTGGAACAAGCCCGAGTGAGGATTGTCCATCATTATTCACATCTTACGTACAAGGAGACTGTACATGATAAAACTATATAGGGCCCTATTAGGGGTTGCAGCATCAGGGTATATGACAGCCTGTTTTTCGCAATCAGTCCCACCATCCCTAAAGGAGATAAAGGAACAGCACGAAGCCGGGTCAGAAGCCTTTAAAGCCGCGCTTGCCCAGCTTTGTGCTTATTATGAACCCTCTAGCGCTGGCCAAGAATCAGGATTTGATCGAGATGTGCGAGAACTATGCGAAAAAGCGCTAGACAATCACTTTAGAGTAGATACTATTTCATCAACAGCTACTATTGTATTTGATATCGATGAAACAATGCTTTCTCATTATGGGCTCTTTAAAGAATGTAATTTTGAATGCGGCCTCCAAGACTGGCGTCCATACCGTGAAGCACAGCGTTGTTTAGCGATTAAGCCAGTGCGTGATTTTTGTCAGGTGCTTAAAGTTCTTGGCTATACATTAATCCTCATATCATCTCGCAGAGATTTGCTTGTTAAGCAAACGGCTGAAAATCTTGCACGCGAAGGATACGAGTTTGATGAATTGATATTAATGCCGATGTCGTTATGGAACCAGAAAAGTGGTGCTGCTGATCATAATGGCTGGAAAGAGGCAATGCGAAAAGAGTGCAGTAAAAAATATAAAATTGTTGGCTGTGTTGGCGATAGCGACGGCGATTTTCAGGGAGAATGTTGCGGCGTCAAAGTGCGTCTGCCAAATTACTTGTATTAGTATTTAGGCTCGGGCAGCTAGACAAAAAAATGGCGTGATGACTAACAAAATGCTTTGTTAGTCATCACGCCATAATGATTTAGTCGATACTAGTCGATGAACGTTAAGGCTTGGCCAATTTTATTAGCGCGGCCCGTTCTACCAATTCTGTGTATGTAGTCTTCATACGTCTGAGGCATATCATAGTTAATAACGTGTGAGATATCATCGATATCTATGCCGCGAGCAACAACGTCGGTTGCTAGAAGGATTTTGACCTGATCATCTTTAAATGATGCCAGTGCCTTCTTTCTTTGCGCCTGCGTCTTATCACTGTGAATAGTGGTAACCAAGAATCCACGATCCTTCAGGTCACGTGCTAATCTGTCGGTTGCACGCTTGGTTCTGGCAAAGATGATGACTTTAGTAAATGCAGGTTTAATTAATAAATCATGCAGTACATCAACCTTATTGTTAAGGCCGGCACTGATGACGTCCTGGTTGACATTTTCAGCAGTCTGCCTGGTCTTAACGCTTATGAGCATAGGATTGGTTAAGAAACGATCACTGACCTCTTTAATTTCTTTAGAGAGCGTCGCAGAGAAGAACAGTGACTGACGAACCTTGGGAAGCTTTGAGATGATATATTTCATATCATTAATAAAGCCCATATCAAGCATTGTATCCACTTCGTCCAAGACGATAGATGTATACTGAGGCAGATATAGAACGCCGGTCTCTTCTAGGTCGCGTAAGCGACCTGGTGTACCGATGACAAAGGCAGGGTTTCTTCTGAGGTTATCAATCTGATAATTGATGCTCATACCACCAATACACAGCACGGATGAAATACCGGTACCTTCAGCAAACAGTTTAAGTTCGCCCTGAATCTGAGCTGCTAGTTCGCGTGTTGGGGTTATAACTAAAACCTTACTGGTCTTTTTTGTTAACAGATTATTTACAAGGGGAATCAAGAAGGCCGCTGTCTTACCGGTGCCGGTGTTAGCGGTACCAACAATATCCTTGCCTTCAAGGAGCAAAGGAATCGCCTGATCTTGAATTGGTGTTGGTGATACATAACCCTTTTTGGCAATATTCCTTTTAAGCTGTTCTTCAATTAAGAAGTCTGCAAAAGCATGCTTGGGGGTATACGTTGGGGCTATTACGCGTTCTTCAACTTTTTTTATAAAGTCTGAAGGATTGAATCTCTTAACAGGAGGCCTTGATGATCCGCCTCTGCTACCGCCTCGACCAAAGCCTGATGATGGGCGTGAGCTTGACCAGCTTGTTGAGGAGGTTGAGGATGATTTGACAAAACGTCTGTTGCCGGTTGATGCGCCTCTGGGGCTACCAAATTGTGACATAAGTTCCTAAAAAGTAAAAATGATATAGATCGCTTTGCCTGCCAGGGGTTGGTCAACATCATCCCGGTGATTTAAATCACATGAGATGAATAGACGAACGATGGCTGCTGTGGGCCGTACACGACATTTATAACCTTTTAAAAAAGAACTTAATTTATAAGATCATGGAAATGAAGAAATCTGAATTATGGGCCCCTTTGGTAAACATACCAAAGACATTACATCTCATAGCTTACCATAAGTCTGTGAGACATACAAGTGCCAAAAATACCGTGTTTTACGTCATTTTCTTTCCCATTTACCCAAATAAGTGTATCATAACATCTCGGCACCCTTCTTTTGAGAGCAAAATCTTAGTTTTTCTCATAAAATGGATGCTTTATGCTAAAAACTTTCTATTTGTTTAAAAATGACAGGAGTCACAAGGTATGAGTATTACAGGCAAGAACACATCAACAGCCGTGCAATTATGCGCACTAGTAGGCCTAAGAGTAGATTTGATTGATATGGCAACGCGCCTAAAAAAACGGCTTAATGGCTCTCGCGGCCAGTTCTGCCAGGAGCGTGGCAATAACCTTTTGGGCTTTATACAGAAAAATATTGATGACTTAGGCGCCGAAATCGTGGCATTGGCTAAGCAGAATGATGCAATCAGCAAGCGGGCCGACATTATTGCATCGCTGCCTGGCATTGATAAAAATACAGCGTTAATTGTGGCAGTAGATATGCCATGGGTCGGAAAATTGGACAGCAAGCTTACCGATGGCCTTGGCTCCATGCCCTATACCAAAGAGACCGGTGCCTATATCAGCGGCACAAACATTACCCAGCGACGCGAATTATACGTAGCAGCGCTTGAAGCCAGCCAAAGCAATCTAAAAATTAAAGCCTTTTATGACAAGCAAATCAAAGCTGGCAAGAACAAAGACGACATTCTTATTGATGTTATGCACAAGCTTATCATCATCATCAACGCTATGCTTCGCAAGGGTGCGCCATGGGTTGATGTTGTTGCAACTGATGGCGTTGATAAGAAATAAGGCTTACTCTCGGCGCTCGTCCTTGGTTCGTCCTTCGAGACGGCTCTTACGAGCCTCCTCAGGATGAGCGGGATAATTTTAAATATCCCGAGGACCCCGAGCAAGCCCTGCTTGTCGAGGGGTATGAGCGGACAAAGCGCTCACCCTGAGCCTTGGTCGAAGGGGTCGAAGGATATGAGCGCCTCTGGCACCTTCTACCAAAAAAGACTTTTAATTGCATTAAACACAGTGCGGAAGAACTCAAAAACAGCCGCCATAATATTATTCAGGGCCTGAAACACCGTCTTTTCATCCTCGCTGGCCTTCTTTTCGACGATCGCAAATGACTCGGCTTTGTGTTCAGCAATGTGCGGCTCGGCAATCTCTTGTTCGGCCTCACCTTCTGCCTTAAATGCCTCTGAAAGCTCTTCATCTGTCGGCTTTGGGGCAGATGAAGATTCAGGATGCCGCTCGATAACAATTTTATCAATCTTTTCTAAAAACCATCGTTTACGATCACCGGTCTTGTCTTCAACGCCGCAAACGATAATGTGCGCAGGCGCCAGCAGGCCGGTGGTGACAACGCCGTCTGGCGTAACTTTTTTAACTACTACCAAATCTTTTTCAGGATATTTTGCACTTTTGTAGGTATGATCAGTTACTATCAACGTTTTGATGTGCACCAAATCTAATTCGCTGACCGAGTCATCATCTTCACGGTAAATGCCATCAACCCTGGTGTGACCAAAGAACGAAATATCATGCAGTTGCGTCACCGTTTTGTCATACACCTTACCCTCTAGGCTTGCTGATCCAGGCTCCAGGGCCACAAAAACCGGCTCCTTAAGTTTGTTGTCAGGCGTTAATTCTCCCATGGACAAACAGCCCCTGGTCACCATTAGGCATATAAATGCTTGTATTATTCTAACGGGTATTACTTTGTACATGCGTGCTCCACATTTTTACGTATTTTCTCACAGCAATACTTTGTCATATACTGCTTTTCACTGTATCAATTTTGCATTGACAAACTCAAGGAAATAGCCGGAAAGCCGGTTGAGTTTTTATTTGTATGTATACAAATAACCCTACGCAGACGTCGTCCCCGCGAAGGCGGGGATCCAGGCTGTTTTTATAAAAAGACCGCTATAAAGGGCCAAAATCCTGTTATTTGTTATGATAAAAAATAGAGTACTGTACTGGAATATTTATCAAACAAGATAAGCCTAAAAAGGATTTTCTGAGTATGGCCTGGATCCCCGCCTTCGCGGGGACGACGACCTAGAGGTCGAATCTTTAGCGAGAAAATTATCTGGAAATATTTTTATAATTATCGAATTGGCATCTAAAAAATGATGAATTATGCATAATAATGGCAGCCAAGTTGAATTTGTCTGGTAATGGCACTATAATGCCAGTGTTTTAAAACATTGTACTCACTACACGAATTGGATTATTTTATGAAAACATGTAATAAACACATCATTACCACCTTGTCCCTGGCTCTTTGTGCAGCCATACTCACCAGCAATGCTGCATCGGAGGAGTTACCTGAGGCTGATCAGGCCCAAGAACAAGTAGTTGTGGTAGGTCAACAAGACGATACAGTCATCGTACCCCTTGCAGCATCAACGGAGGTAGCGCCACCAATCACCCATAACCTGTCGATCCGACAATTGCAACAGGCACTCTTACTGCTTGATGAAGACTTAGCCGATACAGAAGACGAAGAAGAGATTGCTGTTATTGCTGCCAAACGAGAACGTGTGATCGCAGCCCTTAAGGCAATGGGAGGTAGTACTGACTACAGCGGTGTGCCCGGTCTCTTAAATCGTAAAGACAAGGCAGATTATAGCTCGTATTATATCGCAGGGGGTATTGTTACCATAGCTGCACTTGTAGTTTTCTGCATGAGCTCAGTTGAGAAGGATGAGAGGAATGGCGCTCATTTCCGTCAACCATCAACACTCATTCTCAAGAAAAACGTTGGCGGTTGGTGTAATTAAGACAAACAAAGATGTTTGCAAAATCTTAGCGGCCGCAAACAAAATATTGCTATTTGAGATAAATTTGGTATAGCCTTAATGTAGGACATAACGAAAATTATATATTTTTGCCCTCATTAAGGAGAAACTGTCATGAGCCTAAGAGCACTGATTAGCAAAGTTTTCATACAAAAGAAGATTATTTTAACCCTTCTGGGTATTGCCTTGCTGCAAATGCCCAGAGCACTCTATGCCCCAAATTATCTCATCATGAATAATAGCGGCAACGAATGTGGTGTTGTCTCGGTGATTCAGTGCTTTTCACAGCTGCAGATTCTTAATCAATTTTTGCAAAATTCAAATAATAACAACGCAAATCGTTATGTTAATTTTATTGGGGGGCTTAGGGCCGGTAATTTTGATGCTGCTAATGATAGCAAGCAAAAGGTTAACGGAGGCAAGCAAACCAATACACGCTTTATTCAGCCAGAACATGGCATCGCACATAATAGGATATGGCCAACTGGCTTACTAGACCAAGACGACATGGGTGACCCTTTAATGGCGACCAGTGGATTAATCGGTGCCCTAGGCGCAGCTGGGCTTTTCAATGACTTTCCTTATTGTGGCCTAAAGGCTCCCAGTCAACCAACATCGTTACAAAATCTTGTGCATGCTGCAACGACCGTCCCTCAAATAGCACCTCAAATTTTGGTTGTTATCTTAGAAAGAAGCTTGCCCAACGGAAAAAATCTTACACACGTTAATCCATGCGATAATCATGGAAAATTGACACTCCCGAATGGTACATCGTACACCCTGCAAGGCATTGTTGTTCATACGGGACAAGAATGGATAGGTGGGCACTTTGAAGCATTCGTTAAAGATAGTGGCACAAGAGATAGTTGGTACCATTATGATGATGCCGTGACCTTTGAGCAGGTTACTTTACAAAGAATACGCGGATTGGGAAGCGTGCACGACAAATATCTTTCACCCTACATACTCTTTTATGAGCGAGATAACGCATTAGCCCCGCAGCAGGCTAAACCTCAACATATCGCGCGCCCAAAAACGCCACCACACCATGGTTCATCAAGTTCGTCCTCTTCTAGCTCATCATCCTCTAGTTCTAGCTTGCCAGCAAAACCTTCTAGCGCACACCATAAAAAACCAGATTTAGCTGCATCGCGCATGAGTGCCATTAATGCATTGGGTTACCATGCATACGCCTCAGAGATTCTTGACGCTCTTAAGGCTCGCAACCAGGCGACGACGTTTGAACTTATTGTACAAATGGCAGGGAATAAAAAGATCTCTAAGGATGACATCTGCGAATGTATCGTGGCAACTGACACTGACCAGGGTTTACAGGAACGCTTAAGAAAATTGTTGAAGTAAGGAAGAAAGAAAAGAAGGACTGCCCTACTACGCCCATCCTACTCCGCTAAAGCTACGTAGGACAAGGCTTCGAAGCGCATACTTCGCTCTTCATTTTTGCTATCAATATTCCTTGTTAGGCGAAGATGGCTTGCCATACGAGCTCCGTAGGAGCGAAGTATGGAGAGGGGGAGATTCGAACTCCCGATCCCGATCTCTCGAGATGGCGGTTTTCAAGACCGCTGCATTCAACCACTCTGCCACCTCTCCAGGAGGACTGGCCCTACTACGCTCATCCTACTTCGCTAAACGCTGCGTAGGACAAGAGCTTCGGGCATACTTCGCTTTGTACTAACAAAGCCGAATTCCTATTTAAGGTATATTCCTTAAAAAATATGGCTTGCCATACGAAGCTCCGTAGGAGCGAAGTATGGAGAGAGAGGGATTCGAACCCTCGATCCGGGTTTCCCCAGATACCCGCTTAGCAGGCGAGCGCTTTCAGCCACTCAGCCATCTCTCCATTAAATATGCGCCCAAGTGGAGTCGAACCGCTAACCTTCAGATCCGTAGTCTGATGCTCTATCCAATTGAGCTATGGGCGCAAAGCTTGTATTTCAAAGTACTATCACTATTGAATATCTTTATTGTGGTTAGTAGTATATAAAACCTAAAGGCATTTGTCTTGTTTTTTCTACGTATTTTTTTATAAGGTACAGTATCATGGCAATAACGTTAACCATCAAGGTGTTTCCTCAATCAGGGAAACAGGGGTTTGTGCGCGACTGCGCCGGCATTATCAAGTGTTTTTTAAAAAGCGCCCCGGAGGGCGGTAAGGCCAATGATGAGCTGGTCAAACTCATTAGCAGTCGCCTACACCTGCCGCGGCAGCACATTAGCATTTTACAAGGGGTTACAGCACGTAAAAAGGTCCTAAGGATCGATACATCGCTAGATATTGCCACCATATTCCAGCTGCTAGGCATCCCCACTCAAATGACCATTAATGGATAAGGTTGCGCTCATATCCTTCGACCCCTTCGACCAAGGCTCAGGGTGAGCGCTTTGTCCGCTCATGCCCCTCGACAAGCAAGGCTTGCTCGGGGTCCTCGGGATATTTAAAATTATCCCGCTCATCCTGAGGAGGCTCGTAAGAGCCGTCTCGAAGGACGAACCAAGGACGAGCGCTTTTATGAATAAAGGAGCACTATGCCATTATACCGATGGACAGGGATTGATCATAACGGAATCATGCACAAAGGTTCTTTGCAAGCCGATTCGGTCGGTCATCTACAAGACAACCTCTTGGCAGAGGGCAAAGCACTGTTGACGCACGCCAAAACGAACACCTTTTTGCTGCAGCTTACCCAGCGGCCGATTACACACGAGCAGGTCTATCAATGCATTCAGCAGCTTGCCACACTCCTGGGTAGCGGCATAGAATTACTGCGCTCCCTAGAAATTACTGCCAGCCTGACACACAATAAACCGATGAAGGCTGTAGTCACCGATCTTGCCGCTAAAATTCAGCAGGGAAACCACCTCTACAGCGCAATGAACAATTATCCAACCATCTTTTCTAGTACCGTGCGGCACCTGGTTGCTGCTGGAGAAAAGACCGGCAATCTTGGTGTCGTACTTGCGCATATTAAAGAGCTATTGCATATACGCCTTATTGTGCACCAGCAGCTGCGGCGAGCAGCCGTCATGCCACTGGTAACCTGCCTGATATCTTTGGCGCTGGCAGGCAGCATCTTCGTCTTTGTTTTGCCCTACTTTGAGCAGCTGTACCAGTCGCTCAATTGCCCTCTGCCGCGGGCCACGGCATATGCTTTGGGCATAAGTCGCCTGCTTAATTCGTGGAAAGGTGCAGCTGGCTTGATTGGAATGATAAGTCTGATACTTGCACTCAAATATGCCAGTGCGCTACCTCGGGTTAAACGCTTCATTGATGGCTGGAGTATTAGGATGCCTGTCATCGGATCGATTATCGTGTACAAAGAGCTTATTATTTTCACCAGTGTCCTGGAGATGTTCCTGCTAGCTGGGCTACCGCTTGCTCAAGCACTTGAACACGTCATCAATGCCACGACCAATACGACGGTGAAGGGTATTCTGCAAAACGCCATGGATGGTATCTTGCATGGGCAACCACTCAGTCGTGCCTTGCAGGACCAACAGTCGCCGTTAATTGATGAGCAGTTAATCGCCCTTATTCATGTTGGCGAACAATCTGGTACGTTGGCAACGATGCTGCACAAAGCCAATCAGCTCTATCGGGACAAGCTTAATGCACAATTGCATGTTATCACCACCCTCATCACCCCGCTCTTAACGGTGGTGCTGGGCCTTTTGGTTGGCGGCCTTATGATCACCATGTATCTGCCTATCTTCAATGTTGGTGCGCTATTTAAGCCGTAAATGAAAAGGCCCGGACATTTTTACGTGCCCGGGCCTTTTGCTATTGTATGACCATGTGATATCTTTGAGCTATTTGCAATAGCAGTGTTACTTGTTGTTTACTTTCTCATCCTGCCATGAGGTTTTCCATGGCCAGCCAGTTGCGTCTGATTTTTTGGGACGGGCACTGCAGTTTTAAGCTTACCCTTGCCATGTGTGCCAGCCGCACGGTGTGTGGCTTTGGCCGCAGGCTTGACCTGCTGTTGTGGCTTTTTTGGCTGCTGCATTGCATTAGCAGTTGTTGCTATTAACAGAACACTGACGCCTAAGCGTAAAAACATTGTCTTCATAAGAAATCCTCCATTAGACTTGCCCTACGAAGCTCACAGAGCGTAGTAGGGGTTATACGTTAAATTATTCATATACCCAGCTTAACAGGTTGATTTATTAATTCAAACTGTTATTAAAATATGACAAAAAGGTGCAGCTTTGCTTGTTTATGACTGTTTTTTAGGCCGGATTCAGGGTTTTATTGAGGGTTGTTATTGAGTCGAGAAGTGAGTGTCTTGCTATTTTTCCTTGTGATTGTGACACGTTTGTGATACAATAAGCGATATATCGATTGGTATGGTGATTAATTGCTAAAAAAGAGAGCAAGGCATGAGAGAAGACTTTATAGCGTATGAAGGCCCTGAGTACACCATAGAGTGGTACTTTGATGATCGAGGGAAAAGCAAAGTTCAAGAATATTATGAAGATCTGTCACCTGAACGCAAAAAGAAAATTATGAACTTGTTCAAATTGTTGGCTAATATTGGAGAGATTTGCAACGAAGAAAAATTTCGCAATGAAGGTGACCAAATTTATGCCTTTAAGCCGCTGCCCGATAGATTCTTCTGTTTTTTCTTTGACGACTCAAAGGTAATTGTGACGAATGCCTATGAAAAGAAGACTATGAAATTGTCGCCACGAGAGAAAGAAAAAGCATTGAAGGTCAAAGACGAATATATTAAAAGATGCAAGGCCGGGAGATACTATGACTAAGCTTAAAAAAGCAAAATCATCCTACGACAAACTTGTCGAATCGATGAACAAAAAAGAAAAAGCTGCGTTTGAAAATGACTACAAAGAGCTCTTAATCTCAGAAATGGTTATTGCTGCAATGAAGCAGGATGATATCTCAGTCAGGAAGCTTGCTGCGGCTGCAGGTGTCTCGCCGACCATTATTCAAGGCGTGCGATCGGGGGATAGAAAGCATATCAGCGCACAAAGCCTTTTTAAGATATTTCAGGCCCTTGGGTACACGATATTTGCTGAGCGTGGTGGCAGCCGCCTTCCGTTGCATTTGTCTTGAACCGGTGATAGAGGGCTTAGCAGCTATAGAAATAAAAAGGGCCCGGACATTTTTACGTGCCCGGGCCCTTCTTGTTTTTATTGGCAGTGCAATCTTTTTTACCTGCCGGCAATGGCCATTAAAGTCTTAATAAGCAGGTATGCTGGCACTCCAACTAAACTTATTACGGTCAATCGTACTTGCTGTTGTAGACGTCTGATATCCGATATTAAACGATCATTCAAAGCTGCATCATTTGCAATTACATATAAATCGTCTCTAAAATTAGTGTTAGCCGTCTGAGCGAGGGTTACTTGTTGTGACGTTAACCCACTTTCAAGGTAGTTATCCAAGACAAATTCTGTTCGCCAGATAGCATCAACCTCTTGTTGATGTTCAACAAAAATTGCTTGCGTAGCAACAATTATTTGTTGAAGGGTAGCTAGAAAGGCTGCTTGGGCAGCAGGGCCTAGCTGGGCCTGGGCCACTTGCTGGTTAGCTGGTAGTAGATGGTTA
>JABCZU010000031.1 GCA_013289515.1 Candidatus Babelota bacterium
CAATAAGGGCTGTCTCGCCATGCGTCAGCGTATTACCTTCTAAGGCATTTGACGTGAACGTTAGGGCAATGCGCCGCCATTCATATAAATTTTTGGTCAGGGCAGGCGGCAGCGGCATATGCCGGTCAAGTTGCTCCTTTTTAGCCGTTATACGTTGCAACATGGATTCTATAGTCATAACAGTCCCTTTTTTGTCGTTTTCTTTAAAAAATCGCCCAATTGTGCCACGGGTAGCGCACAATGCTTTTTTGTGCTACGCTGTGTACTAATTAACAGTGGATCCTGAAACAAGTTCAGGATGACAAAAAATCAGGAAGAATACACACCAGCACCCTACATCTTATCACACATTCGGTGTCCGTGATAAGTCTCACGTAATAAGTCCCATATGAAATTTGATCTTGTTTTCAGTGACTGAAATGTAAAAAAATAGTCGATGGTCCTACCAGGACGTCGTCCCCGCGAAGGCGGGGATCCAGGCCATCCTCATAAAAATACCATCATGAAAACCTTCTATGTGTATATCACCAGCTCTCAGAAAAATGGCACACTTTATATTGGTGTCACAAATGATTTATCTCGTCGCATGCATGCGCATAAGAATAAGCTTGTTGTAGGCTTTACTGCAAAATATTCGGTACATAATCTTGTTTATTATGAAGCCTTTGAGTCGATAGTTGCTGCTATTCAAAGAGAAAAACAACTCAAAAAGTGGAATCGGGCTTGGAAACTACGCCTTATTGAAGAAATGAACCCGAAGTGGAAAGACTTGAGTGTAGATAGTCCTTCTGAAGAGGATTTTGAGGATTTTATTGAAATATAGCCTGGATCCCCGCCTCCGCGGGGACGACGTCGTAGAGAGTGGATTACCAAAGAAAAGCGTCCATTTATCTTTGTTGACGCCTAATGAAATAGCATTTTGAATTAATTTATGAAAGGATCAACAATGCTTACAGATATAATCAACCTATTCCACGAGGCTGGAAATACCATCTTTTGGGCTAGCGCCACCGCCGGCACAACCCTTTTCGCCCTACGCATGCTCACGGCCCTCTTTGGCAGCGCGCTTGATGTCGACGATATGGATGCCGATTCATTTGAGGCAGGCGATGACCATCATCACGAGGCTTCTTCGTTTAAGCTATTCAGCCTTCACTCCATAGCAGGTTTTTTCATGATGTTTGGTTGGGTAGGCCTTGCATGCACACAGCAATTTGCGATGCCCTATGGAAACGCTTTCTTGCTAGCATTTATAGCCGGCGCTGGTACAATGCTGCTGACCGCCTGTATTTTTAGAGGCGCCTTGCTACTGGAAGGGCCTGGCTCAATCTTTAGAATCGAAAAAACTATTGGCCTTGTTGGCACGGTGTACCAACGAATTCCCGCTCACGGCCAGGGAAAAGTTCATCTTATGATCAACGGTGTAACGCGTGAGTTACTAGCCCAATCACACGACAATAAACCGATTGAATCATTTGCGTTAGTTGAAGTGGTTAACGTTGTTGACCATGAAATTGTTGAAGTTATTGCTACAGGAAAGGATAAAGCATGATTAACTTCGTACTCCTCAGTATCTTTTTATTAACACTTTTTGTATTTTTTACTTTTGGCTTTTTAGCCAATTGTTACCGCCGATGCCCATCTAACAGAGTACTGGTTGTCTTTGGTCGATTGACCGGCGGCCGGTCTGCCAAGTGCTACCACGGTGGTGGTGCATTCGTCTGGCCCCTGATTCAGGATTATCATTATCTTGATCTAACGCCTATGACGATTCATATTCCACTTAAATCGGCACTGTCGCTGCAAAACATTCGTATCAACGTGCCTAGCACCTTTACTATCGCAATGGATACGACACCTGAATCAATGAATAATGCGGCCGTACGTTTGCTCTCACTGTCTCCAAAGGATATTGAGTCAATGGCAACTGAATTGATCATCGGTCAGCTACGTTTAACCGTTGCTTCGCTGCGCATTGAAGAGATCAACCAAGACCGTGAACGCTTCTTGTTTGAGATCAGGAAACACATCGAACCGGAGCTGAAAAAGGTTGGTCTGATGCTGCTGAACGTTAACATTACCGACATAACTGATGAATCAGGCTATATTGAAAGCATTGGACGCAAGTCGGTCTCAACCGCGCTTAACCAAGCTAAAGTTGACGTGGCTGAGCAGGAAAAGCGTGGCGACATTGGACGCGCTCAAGCAGAAAAGGAACGCCGCATCCAAGTTGCTAGCCATAATGCAGAGGCTGTGCAAGGTGAGAATGAGGCCAAGGGCCGCATTGCTAACGTTAACGCCCAATTAATTGAACAAGAGGCAGAAGCAGACAGACGCGCTAAGACGGCTCAGCAACATTCGTATGCTGAAATCAACGTAGCCAAGAGTGCTGCTGAAACCAAACGTCTTGAGGCTGAAGAGATTGTGCCTAAAGAGATCGGCAAGCGTAAAATAGAGATTGATGCTCATGCCGATGCAGAAAAGCAAAAGATTGATGCGTATGCAAAAGCAGCATCTATTCTGGCTGTAAAAGAGGCTGAAGCCCAAGGTATCCTGCAGACGCTTAAGGCAAAAGCTGATGGTTATAGAATGCTGGTTGATGCCTGCTCTGCCAACGCGCAAGATGCTGCCACTATGCTTATGATCGAAAAGATGGAAGAGATCGTTAAGCTGCAAACTGAGGCGATCAGGAATATCAAGATTGATAAAATTACGGTATGGGATAGCGGTAATGGCGAAAACAGTAGCTCAACTGCTAACTTTATGAGTAACATGATCAAGTCACTGCCACCGCTGCATGAAGTTGCTGCAATGTCTGGCATTAAGCTGCCTGATTACTTGGGTAATCTTGAGAAGGACACTAGTGCACGGTAAAGATGGGCTGAACCCCTTTTGGCAAACATTTTGAGGTAGCCTTAATGGCGCTCATGGTGAGCTTGTCGAACCATTTGAGTGCCTAAAGAGAGCCTATTTTTTGGCGCTCATATCCTTCGACAAGCTCAGGACGAGCGCCAGCGAGTAGTTTATCCTGGGCCCTGTCGAAGGGAGCGCCGTATCAGCCCGCCCCTTTAGCTATTCGCCTCATCAAGCACAAAATTCCACAACTGCAGCCCACCCTTATGATCCCCTGTAATAAGAGAACCATGTGGACCGGGTATTATATCCATAATCTTTGCTTCATGCTCATGCGTATGCAGGCAGCGGCCCGTTTCAAAATCATATATTTTAAAAAGCCCATCCTTTTCCATTGTAAATGCAATAACATAACGCTCTAACCAGGATTTAAGCCTTGGTTTGTTTAAGCCTGTTTTTATTGTACGACAATGACGCATCGTATCCATATCCCAAACATCAAGATCACCGACAGTATTAGCTAAGATAATATAATCTGTGCCCTGATAATAGTATAATGAGCTACCGCGAACGTAATCAGGTATGGTGACACTGGCAATGGGCGACTCAGTTAAGGCTTGCAGACCCCATTTTACCATGGTCCCTGACTTACTCAGCACTATAAAATAATGATTATTGTGGCTTACAATAAGTTCAAACGGTCGTTCACCAACAATGGACGTATGAGCTTTTGTACGTATAAAAGGAGTTCTTAGCATCTGCCTATACGAGCCCGTCTTAAGATTGAGAACATGCACATAAAATTCTTTAACCATTTCTTCATACGAAAAGGTATTAATCCCACTTTCCAGCGTACCAACCAATAGATGTGGCTCATTATCAATAAGCACAAGCCGACAATCAATGGGCGCATCAGCTCCAAGCCGATAGAAATACTCTGCTACCACGTGATGTTTAACATCCCATACACTAACCATTTTTGTTTTTTTGCCTGTGGTTAAAAGTAAATGTTGCCCAAAACTACCAAACGGATAATAGATAATGCGTCCCATTGACCAACGGGTGCTGTAGGCATTTTCTATCTTGTGCAATAGCTCTAATGTATGGGCATCAAAGATCGTAATGGCATTATCACCACCAAGCGTCACTATTACAGGCTTATCATCACAATCAGCCATAACACAAAACTCTCTACCGCCGCTTAACGTAGAAATCGTACGTTGTGAAGGTATATGCCACATAGTAAGGCGTAAATCTAGATCTTGTACAGCAACATGCTCTCCGTCTGAAAGCATCGCCATAGCCCCTATTGCAGAACCATGGCCACCTTTACCAATCCTGACCTCACTTGCCAAGGTAAGCTTGCCATGCGCAATAGCATGAAGCTGCTGTTCATGGGTTGGTATCGATACCATACCGCATAAAAAATGTATATTTACTACAAGAAGAACACCTACGATCTTGGCAATAACAGAATACGCCACGCTAATCCCCTCTAAGCTCTAGAAAAAGTACAGCCTTGTCCATGGCATATAGTACCAAGTTTGGGGGGTGTACGCCTAGAATATCAAGGGAAGCTATGGCATAACCCTTGGTAATAAGGGATTGATGCGGGTTACAACCTCATAGTTAATGGTGTTACAGTGGCGAGCAAGATCATCGGCAGTAATCCCTTCATGGTTGCCAAGGAGCGTTACCTCATCGCCAACCTGTGCCGCAAGATTGGTCACATCAATCATAGTCAAATTCATGCAGACCCTACCAATAATAGGGGCTAACACACCCCGCACCAGCACACACCCTCGATTAGAAAGTTCACGATCATAGCCATCCCAATAGCCAACCGGGATGGTTGCCACCGTAGCAGCATGCTGAACTTGATGCGTTCTGTCATAACCAATAAAGCTATGAGCAGGCACCTGCTGCACATGTATAATGCTGGTTTTCCACGACATCGCCGGTTTAAGCGAAAATGTAGGATGGTATTGCTGCGTTATGAGTCTATTTTCTTGAGAAGGCCACAGCCCATAAATGCCAATGCCACTACGCACCATGGTGTGGTGACTGGGGCGATGAGCCGTTGCAGCGGCAGAGCATGATGTATGCCTGAGAGGAATAGTAATGCCCCGCATTTCAAGAGCGGCCAGCACCGCATCGAACTGCGCAAGCTGATGATGCGCAAAGCTGGTGTCGGCACATTCAGAATCAGCCAGATGGGTAAAGATGCCTTTAATCACTAAATGCGAAAGTAATAATAATTCTTGTATGCATGATACGGCGTCTTCAACCCTCAGTCCTAGCCTTGACAGGCCTGTATCAATCTTGACATGAACGACAACTTTTTTATTAAGACTGCGCGCAATGGTATTCAAGTGTGTGGCGGTCGCAACGTTGTACACGCACACTTCAATATCATGTTCTATGCTGGCTTTGAGATGATCGAGCACAATGCTCAGCACAAAAATTGGTTTTGTAATACCAAGCATCCGCAGCACAAGTGCTTCATTGGTACTGACAACGCAGAGCATATCTACTGCACTGCTCTGCTGGCACACCTGCGCAACGACCTCTAGGCCATGCCCATACGCATTGCCTTTGATTACGGGAGCAAAAAGTGCGGGCGTTACAATATTTTTATAGGCAGTAAGATTATGCTCCAACGCTGCCCTGTCAATCTCAACCCAGCTTGATGTTGCTTGGGTATAGGCGTAGGTTGAACGAGCGCCTTCTTGCGGTGCTGAGTTGCGGTCGTAGTGGGGTAGTGTAGCCCCACTATCATCTACAATGCGATCAACATCACCATGATCAATTACCGGCTCTATCACCTTGATGTCCCATCAATACCAACCTGTGGTTGTATTACACATTTTCTCTTCCCAAACGACTCCTTCATTTTCCACTTCTGCAAAGGAAAGTCAACAGGTGTATCATTTTTTTAATAGCAAAGTCTTGCACGATCATCCTTGTTCTTGGATACACTAAAAATCTGTTGTTGGTTGTATTATGATTACCTTAAACGGAGCGCAGATATGTTGAAGTACAAAAGGAGCCTATGCAGTACGCTGTTGCTAATGCTAGTGGCCACCTGCACATCTCATGGTTCAATGACGGAGTCTAACCAGAGCGACCAGGAGGATGACTTTACTGCAGAATGGTATGATCACGCATTGTTGGCATTACCTGATCTATCTGATCATACACTCATGCAGCATGCTAACAGCATGGCCGCTCATAATGCTGTTAATAATCATGACTATGCCATGCTGAGCCACGCGTGCATTTTTGACCTCGCAAGCCTGGACACTCTTGATAGTGCAGGCAATAAACCAATCCATAAGGCTGTCGCATTAAATGATCAACGCATTGTAAGCAGATTATTAATGGAAGACATAGTAATAAATTTCCCCAATGCTGCTGGCGTTACACCATTATTGTATGCGGCATATAATAATAATCATGCTATTGCCATCGATCTATTAGACTACGGAAATGCATACCCAACGGCACAAAATTTTTTGGGGCAGATGGCCCTACACCGGTTTGCCTACCATGGCAATACTGTTGCCGTACAAGCGTTGTGTCAGGCCTACAGAAAAATAGCACCGGCATATGTTGCCATCTTACTAGATGAGCCTGATGCTCAAGGATGGACGGCGCTTCATTATGCGGCGGCGATGGGACATGGAGATCTTGTGGACATGCTTATTAGTGACGGCGCTCATGCCGACAAACCTGACCATGCAGGTAAAACACCGCTATGGCTGGCCGTTAATGCCGGTCATGAATCAACCGTACGTGCACTGATTGGTGCCGGAGCACAGGTCTTTAAGGATTTTGGTAGCAATGTGCATCCGCTGGCATGCGCAGAGCAAAAGGGATACAACGTCATCGCCGATATGCTGTATCAGGCGTTAGTAGTTGGATCGGCTTAATCTAAATAGAAAAAGGCCGCTGATCATGAGCACTAGAAAAGCCTCTGGTTGCATGGCCGCTAGCTGCCGTCGGCGATGATAATGAATGCCGCTTTGAAGATTCGCCTACAACAGCAAAGATCGGATCTTCGTCATCAAGCTCCTGGGTATAGATAACACCTAATGCTGCGCCAATAGATCTATTGCTACCGCTTTCAAGTTCAACGGCATTAGCATTAATAGTACGCCCGGTAAAAGGACATACCCCTGCTTGGAATAAATCTTGTACATACCTACAAAGCGTCACCACATCGTCATGGTCGTATTGATCAAGGTCAACAAGATCAATAACAACCCCGTACGTGCCATCACCCTCATCAGACGCATAGACGCTAAAAGGCACAGCCGCTTTCTGCTGACCGGTTAGCTCTTGCAACGATGCTTCGTACGATTGATCCAAAAATATCTCTTTTATAATAAACAGCAGATCTCCTTGACGAGAAAAATGTATAACCATTGGGGAAAACTCTTGTATTGACCGACACTCCTCAAGAATTTCATGTAATTTTGTATTGCAATTTTCAGTACAAACACTGTTTTCTAAAAAATCTGGGGCATACTCAACAACGCTGCAATGCGCAAGAAGCTGCTCATGCGATAATAGAGCGGTCTCTAGGCTGGCTTGTAATGGCTTACGAGAAAAGAATTGCTGGTACGTATAATTTATAATATTTCTGGCATGGTCCGTAGTGGTATACGAAACACTATCCAAAATCATCTTATAGCCACGCTTCTTATTTTTTTCTATAAAGGGTCGTACATGACATCTCAGTTGTGCCCGGGGACCACACGTATGCCTGCCTTTTCCCTCGCTACCGTGCACGTCAACAATAAAACAATCCTTTCCATGGCCACGCACTGTATAAAGATTGTTCAAGATGTTTTTTTGGCAAAGAACATGGTCATAGACATCATCATGCCCTTCCTGGTTATTCATACCATTCAGACAAGGAGCTGCGACAAAAAGACTAACCAATAAGGCCTTAACAAAAGATTGCATAGTGGCGTTCCCATTAATGTTGGTGTATTAAAATTTTGTACATAGGACCTATTATAATAACAAATTCTCTATTTTTTTCCATTAGAATCTTTTATTTTGCAACGCTCACCAAACCACCAAGGTCTGCGTTGCCTTGCTATGTCTGGTAGGGCAAGGCAAGCATCACCGCTGATTACTTGAAGAACGTCCAACACCCCTTGATCTCGCGCAGCAGCCACTAGTATCTTGACTATTTGATGGTTACCCCTCATATAATACGCTCGATGTAAGGCTGTAAAGCCATCATTATCTTTACTGACAAGCATCTGAGCACACACGCCTTGCTCTTTTGCAGCAGCAAGCAGGTCTATAACCATCTCATCGTACTTAGTCCAACATGCGTGATGCAACGCCGTCCAGCCTTGACAATCCTTGCAGGTCAACAAGGCTGCGAGTATTCCTTCATCCTGTGCAGCCGTAATGATTGCTGCGGGCGCGTCATGTATGCATATGTTATTGGGCTCCCTGTCAAGTATGCCCGTTTGTTTACGCTCAACTCTAATTTCCTTGCCATACGTGGCGGCCTTATGCAGCACTGTCTGGCCTTTAGTATTTTTGGTAGAGAGAAGCCAGGCACGTATTCCCTCATCATGTGCAGCAGCAAGTAACGTTGTAACGTTCGTATAATTTTCTAAACCTGGCGAAAGCGCATAATGCAACGCAGTATCACCATAAACATCTTTGGCCATTAAATAATCAGTACGTACTTCCATGCGCTTTGCGGCAAGAAGCACGGCTAATACTACCTTACTACGGTTCTGGTCTGCAAGATCATGCAGGAGTGTTCTGCCATCTACTCGAACAGAACCACACAACGCCGCCCTCATATGGTTACGACCAGCCACCGAATTATCAACAACCTCGTTAGCAAGACGATGCCATAACCGCACTATTTCATTAATTGTTTTTGTGTACTGTAGCCCCTTTATGTCCGCAATAAAGCCTTTGCTAACAGGCGTAAACCGTGCTTGCTCCTTACAGCCTTTTTTATAATTCTCCAGCATTTGATAGAGACAATCTGCCTGGAGCGCAAAAAGATAGCGTACCACTTCTTGGACTATGTCCTTTGGTAGTCTATCCAACCAGGGCACTGCACCGTCTTCACGAGCAGCCCTGGCACAATGGTCAGTGTCAATTTCAATACTATCGTCATCGTTGTGTGTAGTACCACCCTGCATGCCGTAGGCCGATGTGCTAGAGGTGATCAGGGCTAACATTATTATTGTTATCTTTTTAGTATGGTTCATAGGTGCTTCCAGCTATTTTAATCGAGGATTTCTATACGTCAGTAATATCTAACGCAGCCCATCTGTTTTGGCGTCAGGCCATATTTGTTAACCGGCTCTTTGTCAATACCAGGCATGTTATACAACACGTTCAATATGATGGGATTATAGCGAATTTGCCCGCATAAATAAAGAGATGCATGTTTGATACATGCAAAAGCCTGTGATGAGTGTAATCATCGGGAAAAAGAGGCAAAAAAGAGCCGCAACAGACAACAGTTTAGTCATCCATTGCGGCAAGCGATTTATCTTTTGCTATTGACGCATCATTTTCGGCGTCTGACCTGCTTTATTGACCGGCTCTTTTTATAATGCCAGGCACATTATACAGCACTGCCAATCTGGCTAATTGTTTAGGGCTGTTGTCATGGTTACTGTGCTCGGCATAGTGCAGTGGCGTATTGCCATACCTATCAAAAGCATTTACGTCAGCGCCATAGTGCAATAAAAGCTGCATAAGCTCAATAGACTCTTCGGCTGCAAAGTGCAGCGGCGTTTTCCTGTCATTAGCTCGAGCATCAACATTTGCACCATGTTCAAGTAAAAATGTTGCTCGAGATACAGATTGAGCAAGCTTTATCCCTATGGAACAAAAGACAGTGATATAGAGCGGCGTTAGTCCTGTATCACCTTTACAGTTTATATAGGCTCCATATTCAAGAAGTAACTTGGTATATCTATTCCTATCAACGTGATCATCGCGCATCTCAGCTGCATAACACAGTGGCGGTTTACTACCGGATACTAGCATAAGCATATGTGCAATCGCAATACGCTTATGACGCTGCACACGGCCTTCAGTAGAACAACATTCAACAGCCTGACGCTCTAGCCTAATTCTATTAGCTATCGTTGCTGGCATTTCACCAATTGTATCAATCAATCCATTTGGATTGGCACCATCGACAAGGAGCTGGGTTGCTAGTGCAAAATTGCCATCATCTATAGCCTTGTTCAGCTCGATGCCCTGATTTGGATCGATACCGTATTCCGTCATAACATTGCTAAGCGCATCTAAAACAAGCGCTGCTCGGCCTAGATTAGGCTCAGCGGCAAGCAGGTGTAGAATGGTGCCGCCGTTAGGATTGATGCGGTTCACTAACATGCCATCATGTATGGCAAAGCCTTGGACATCGTGTAAATAATTAAAAACCTCACATGCTGCTGGATAAAGCCTAACATTTGGATAGGAGTATCCCAATACTATATTGGTTAGATCAGGAATTGGGATGCATTGGTCAAGTTGTGCATATTCAACGGTCTGTCTAGTGCCCGGGTCTGGCATCAAGCTATTAACTGCATCAACAATGGATTCATCAAAAGCCTGGTTGCGTAGGCTGATACCTTCCAAAAGAGCGCTTTGACCTTCATGTGGCAAGCTAGATGAGCTTGATGATGAGCTACTAGATGATGAACTACTGGATGAAGGCTGGCCGGACGGATCAATGTTGATGTGATTGGTGCTATTGTTGTTCTGCATACCGAACACACTGGACTGACCAATGTCAACAATAAGAAGCACAGCTACAGCGCTGCGTAATAACGTTTGAGACTTCATAAGGGTAACCTCCTTGTGATTTTGGATAAAAAAATACAACTTCCTCTAGCTTGCCATATAAAATTACAAATTAGAAAAAATTAATAAAATACGCGACTTTTAGCCACTTTTAAGCATTTTTCTGGACGTTTAATATTTTTTGGCATTCAGCGAAGGCGCAATAAGAAAAAGTCCAGACGGGGTCTGGACAATTAAAATTATAGACATGGTTATGTCTATCGGTTATGTTTAGCTCTGGCAAATGTCGGATTTGCAGACTACAAATATCGGATTTGCAAGCCATAAATGTCGAAAGTGCCGATAGATTTATTCCGCGCTAATAGCTATTTTAATACAAAGGGACGGTTTTTTATGTACATAAAAAGAATACAAGAAAAAGACATCGAGAAGAGTGCCAAATTTTTCTCGGTTATTGCAATTCTTGGCCCTCGCCAATCAGGAAAAACCACGTTAGCTAAACAACTTTTTTCCAAGCACACATACACATCGCTAGAAAATATAGATACGCGTAACGCAGCCCAGTACGATCCACGAACCTTTCTAGAACTTCATAGCAACAATAATAAGCATGGCCTGATCATAGATGAGTTTCAACATGTGCCAGACCTGCTTTCGTACATTCAGACGATGGTAGATGCCCAGCAAAAGCAGGGATATTTTGTTCTTACCGGTTCACAAAATTTTTTGGCAAACCAAGCAATAGCACAATCCCTGGCAGGCCGCGTCTCTTTGCATACGCTCTTGCCGTTGTCCATAGATGAACTCGAGGCTCATAATATCCTGCCTCAGGATATTGAATCCGTACTGTATCACGGATTGTATCCTGCAATCTATACAAAAAAAACACCGCCCAACCTGCTGTATCGCCAATACATACGCACCTACATAGAGCGTGATGTCCGCCAACTAACACAGGTGGGTGATTTAAAAACATTTCAGACCTTTTTGATGCTCTGTGCCGAACGTGTTGGACAAAATATTAATTTTACTGAGATCGGCAAAGCATGCCAAATAAGCGATCAAACCGTCAAACGATGGATTGCTATTTTGGAAGCCAGCTACATCATCTTTACGCTGCAGCCATACGAGAAGACACTCAGTAAACGTTTTATTAAAAGCCCTAAGCTGTATTTTTATGATTCCGGACTTGTATGTTCCTTGCTCAAAATAAAACAGGATGAATTAATACAACACCCAAAGCGAGGAAATATTTTTGAGTCATTTGTCATAGCAGAAATCATGAAACAGTTCTACAACCATGGGCAAGATCCAACACTCTACTTCTGGAAAGACCAACAGGAACATGAGGTTGATTGTATAATCCATTACGGACGCCACCTTATTGCCATAGAGATAAAATCCAGCAGAACGGCAAATAAAAATTTTCTTACCAATCTATCGTATTGGAAAAACATTGCCCCACCGGCTCATGACAAGTGTTACGTTGTTTACGGTGGCAATAAACAGGATATTTCCGGGTATAAAGAATTTGTAAGCTGGCAGTCAATTGCCACGATTATGAATTTCTTAGATTAAAAAACGGGGCGAGCAACAACCAGCCTTCGCCAGAGCAGACGATGTATCTGGCCATTGCTGATGCGTACCTGGACAAAATCATGAGCTATGACCAGTGGCTCAACAGCCGCCTGGAAAGCAAAATGCCACAACAGATAACCATTTAGTCATCCATTAAGGCTGGGAGCTCTGTCGAAGGGAAGGGCAAACCCAACTTCTTCCCCTTTATAGAAGGCCGCAATGCTACTATTGATTGTAGCTATTGTCGCGTGACACTTAATCCAAAGCCCATTGCATAAAGCAATGCCGTAAGTGACAAGAACTCTGGATTACCGCTTGCTGAAAGTATTTTATAAAGGTTTTCTCGTCGTAAATGAGCGCGCTTGGCAAGAGCACTCATACTTCCTTGTGCTTGGGCAACATGTCGAAGCGCCATAAGGAAAAGTTTTTTTGACTCTTCGTCTCCCTTAAGACTCTCTACCAATGCAGCATTTAAATATGCAGTGGCATTATTGATATCCTTAAGAAAGACAATCAAGTTATTGTGATAATCTGCCTGTGGCGGCATTGTAGATTTTTTGACAACTTTTTTTGTATCAGTCATCGTTTTTATTTTTTTATCCATGTTTTTCCCCTCGCATTTTATAAATCTCGAGATATTTTTTTGCTTTAGCAATATCCTTCGCTTGGGACCCTTTGTCCCCTCCGCATAGCAATAGCACAATCTTGGAACCAACCTTGCTGAAATACACCCTATACCCAGGCCCGATATAAAATTTGAGTTCATAAATTCCAGTGCCTACAGGGGTACACGTACCAAAATTACCCATCCTCATGCGATCAAGTCGCAATCGAATTGTTATCTGAGCTTCTTTATCAGAAAGCTTATCAAGCCAATCATAAAATGGGACCTTACCGGTGTCTGTCCAGTAGGCAATTAATTTATAATCCATAAATACATGTTACTTAAAAAACACATCATTGTCAAGTGATAACATACTTGTTTAACTAAAACGCGCATTGAGTCATGTTATTAGTATAATTATGCACTGATAACGAGTGTTTCTTTAAGGGCACGAACGCCTATAGAAGGCAAAGAACCGCAACAGATAACCGTCTGCGCCCTGCCGCCTGTGTCGCTGCTTGCCCCGCCGCCTGCTCAGCCGCCCGCCCTGCCGTAGTAATACGAAGGCTGGTAGCTGTGCGTAGGCTAGTAGCCATGCGTAGGTTGGTAGCTCATTAGAGCGACGGCGTAGAGCCACGAAGAGCGAAGATGGGCTGTGCCCCAAAAATACTAATGTGACACATGAACCGGATTTGGTTGTCGATTTCTAAGCGCTTCTACCAGAGCAATTGCCTGCTGTGTCAGCTGGTTGTTGTATAGGTACAGCCTTTGAAGAGCAACAAGGTTGCCCATGCTGTCAGGTAGCTGTTTCAGCTGGTTGTTGATTAGCCACAGCCCTTGAAGAGCCACAAGGTTGCCTATGCTGTCAGGTAGCTGTGCCAGCTGGCTGTTGTTTAGGTCCAGCACTCGAAGAGCCACAAGGCTGCCTATGCTGTCTGGTAGCTGTTTCAGCTGGTTGTTGTTTAGGTCCAGCACTCGAAGAGCCACAAGATTGCCTATGCTGTCTGGTACCTGTGTCAGCCGGTTGTTGTCTAGGTACAGCTCTTGAAGAGCCACAAGCTTGCCTATGCTGCCTGGTAGCTGTGTCAGCCGGTTGTTGCCTAGGTACAGCCTTTGAAGAGCCACAAGATTGCCTATGCTGCCTGGTAGCTGTTTCAGCTGGTTGTTGTATAGGTACAGCAATTGAAGCGGGCGCCGTGCGTTTTCAACGAGAAGAACATCAATAATACCTGCAAGTGAGGTTAGGTTTAAGGCGCTTAAATCAACAGGATCATGAACGTTTTGCCTTCCTTCAATGCGCTGCATAATGAGGGTGATACGTGGCATA
>JABCZU010000032.1 GCA_013289515.1 Candidatus Babelota bacterium
CGGAACACTTGATAGCGCCTATATTTCCAATATATTTACTGCCGGTGATTCGGTCTTTGTTTGTATGAACGGCCTTACCAATCAAACTGCCGGAATCTTTTACAGCACAGCACTTTTTGATAGTAACGGTGCCATCCTTGCTTGGACGCCATTGCAACGCGTTTTTGGTTCAGTGCAACGTGTCTTTGGTGGTGGCCTTGCAACAACGACCGGTAATTACTATGCACTGACAACACAAAGTAATGATGCACATGATGGTGATAATTTCTATATCAACAGCAATACAGTGCGTGTCAGCCAATGGGGCATCAGTAATGATACGGTTAATATGCCGGCGGATAGCAGGCAACTAAGCAGTGTGCTTGCAGAGTTATTTCCCCAGGAACGGGGTGGCGTTGCACAGGTCGTTAATTTTGATGAATTTACTCCCGGATTTTATCAAGGCCATTTTTCTATGATGGCTGCAGTGGGCAATGGGGGCGTTGCGCTGATTCAGACCGGAGCTGATGATGTTAATGGCCAATTTACACCAACAAAACTCTTTACCACACAGGCGCCACAGACGGTCTTTTTCTATAATAACGATGTGCTGCAAAACATTGGTCCTCTCTGCACTGCAGCGGTGGGCGTTGGCATTGATGATGGCAGCATTGATGGCTGGGTCTTTGTGGGTGGCTATAGTGGCGTTGCTTTTTTTGCCAAGCCAAATGGCTCCGGCTTTAATGCTGCGTTTGGACTTGACACATTGTCAGGTAACGGGTGGGCACCTCAGCCGGTCACCAAAAGTGATGGCACCAATTTTGATCATGTTCGTAAATTAGTAGCGCATAGAGGCATTTTATATATCCTGACGCGTGATGATGTTTATACAATGCCATTGATTGGTCAAAATTTTAATCCGCAGCCACTAAACCTTGGGACAAAATTGCCAGCGACGGCGTTTAACGATTGCATTATTGTAGATAATGCTGCTAGTAACATATCGTACATGATTCTGGCCACATCGACTGGACTGTACATTATGAACGTGTCATCCGGTGCTCTTGTAGCCGTTGATAACACGTTGCCAGTAATTCAGTTACAATACCTATCAAGCAGGCTTGATAGACTATCAACTCATGGTAACTGCTATGCATTATGCGCAAGCCTGTCAAATGATCCATCACGTGGCATTGCCAAACGCTTTGTGGTCGACGCAGATCAAACATTACTTGCAAGTGTACTGCAACCTGTTCCTATCATGCCATCAGCTGAGTCCTTACTTGATTTTGGGCGTTTTCGTGGCAGCATGTTTGCCGATGGTGCATTTATATACAACGCGCGCGGACAACTTTTCCAGGACCCAACCTTTGTAAATCTCAACTCGCTGCAATCAGGAACGCAGCAGATCACCAGCTTGCTTGATGTTGGCCCCGGAACTAATTATAATGTTGGCATTCCGGTGCGTGACAGTGCATCTGGTGCTATTATTATTCCGGGTGATTGGGGCGTACGTGTTAACGAGTAGAATTTTTTATATGGCGCGTGCCCAACAACCGTTCGCCCCGATGGAGGTGCCGCAGGCCGCAAGCCCAAAGCATCGCGAAGGGACCGAATGGAGGGGAGCGAAGGAAAGGACTGTGTTTATGAAGGTGAAAACAATAAAAATAGTAGTGCTGCTCATGGTCTTAGGGCAATGTCGCCTTATGGCCTTTGCACCAATTAACTTTTTTCCACCCTACGATCCGCATTTGCGGCTTGTGCATGATGCTCGTTATGGGCATTGTATGGTTGGCACCAACGTCGAATGTGCTTATGGAAGCTACGGCTTTAATAAGGCAGGCGAAAAGGTAAACATATTGCATATATATGAGCCAAATCAGGCGGTGATCCCAATGTTGATGCAGCCGGTGAATAACCCTGCAGCAGTCGAGTTTTTAAATGCTATCACCAGTGCCAATTCAGGACCTGCTCTTGATAACGGCGTACGTGGGCATATTGTTATGGGTGGCAAGGCACGGATGACTGATGTAACGCTGCAGGCACGGGGTGGATTTTCCATCGACCTCTTTCCTGGTAATATCGGATTGAGTATTATGGTGCCGGTGCGCCATGCAAGGGTGCATGAGATCTGCTTTAATGATTTAACACAAAGCAGTAATGCCGCAGATTTGGATATTAAAGCTTTGACCGGCAATGAAGCAGTCTTTAAATCAAAGGTCAAGGAGCTTGGCAACCTAGATTTAAACGCGTGGTGTGCCACCGGCGTTGGTGACGTAGTCATTATGCTTGATTGGAGCCATAATTTTTTGCAACAAAATAAGCGGGATCTTAAAAGCGTTGAGCTGAATGCAAAACTAGGCCTGTCGTGTCCGAGTGGCCGTAAGAAGGATGAGGACAAAGCGTTCAGCCTTGCACTGGGTAACGATGGCGCGTGGGCATTGCCCTTTGGACTCGGTATGCGGCTTGACTTTTATGGGCATGTACGCGTTGGTATTGATGCTGAAGTGACCTTCCTCTTTGATTCGACTAAAGAGCGCCGTATGAAAACGGCAGAGCACCAGACTGCATTTTTATTGCTTAATAAAGAATTGGCAACCATGAGCCATGGTGTTGAATGGAAATTTTATCTGTATGGCGAAGGCTATGATCTTGGTGATGGCTTTTCCATCAGAACGGCTTATGAATATTGTAAGCAAGATGGCGATACGCTGATACCAAAATCTGATAACTTTAATGTTGGTATCGTTAATTCAGCCTCCTGGTTACGGGCATGGAGTATGCATGATCTGATTGTGAGTGCTCATTATGATTGTCCACCAAAATACCACTGGCCAGTAAGCCCACAAGTAAGTTTTTACGCCAAGTTCCCTGTTGGCGGCCGTCGATCATTAATGATGCCAACTATCGGTGGACAGGTAGCGATCAATTTTTAAGCGGTTTATTATTTGCCGCCGGTATCTGGCGCTGAAGAAGAAGATGATGACGATGACAATGATAAGGGTGGTAAGGGCGAGGGTGACGGTTGAGGCGTTATTCGATTATGAGCCGTAAATATGGCAAGTATCTGATCTCCCTCTGCGCTTGTAGCTAGATCCAAAGCAGTTTTTCCGTCACTATCTGGTATGTCTGTTCGAGCCCCGGCTTCAAGCAGTTTATCTATCGCATAAAGGTTGTAGGCCCTTATGGCGCTGTGCAATTTTGTGCGTCCTTGTGCGTCTGGAGTATCCAGCGTATTAGTTTGTATGGCCTGCCAAATAAGCCTATTGATGCTTTGCATAACCGGCGTTGATGATAGCGGGCTGAGCTCTCTTAATACGCCAAGGGTTGTTGGCGTTGCTGGTCTGGGAGAAGAGTCTTCTCTGTTAGCAATGCTACCCGCGCTTGGCGTTGATGCTCTAAAGCTAGGGCTGTATAGCGATCGGCTACGACTATGTTGTCCAGCAACGGATGGCGGACTTGGTGTTATTTCTTCTTGAATTGGTGGCAATGAGAGCAGTGGCGGTATAATGTCGGATATGAGGTTGGCTTGTGTAGCCGGGCTAGGGAGATTATGAAATATGGCGCCTACCTCGTCATCACCATCATCGTTGTTCTCATGATTCTGGGGTCCGAGGTTTAGTGCATCAATCTCTAGCACTTCTTCATCCTCTGGTGCCTCGTTGGCGTGAAAATTAACTACACTTGGGCTCTTTTCTTCTTGCACACTAGGCAGAGGCTGAAAGGCGTTTACCTGCACGGTGCCTATCAAAAGCATGGTAAAAAGTATTGTATATAATCTATTCATAAAAAACCCCTTTTTTATGGTATTATTTCCTAGCTGTTTTCAGTGTACCACACGATGGCACAAAATTACAAATATAATTAAAAAAGGGCTTTAAGCATTGAACTGGCTTCGTTCGTTCTTCATGATCATCATAATGTTACTTAGCATCTCCCTGGGCGGGATAGCGGTACTGTTGGAAAAAGATTGGGTCGACTTCTCCTCGCTAGACATGTACAAAACAGCTCTTCCGTCAGTTGTCTTTGACGACGAAGGACAGGTGCTTGCGCGTTTTGAACTTGATAAGCGTACACCGGTCTCTTATAAAAAACTGCCAAAAATCCTAGTTAATGCCTTTGTGGCCGCTGAGGACCACGGCTTCTTTCAGCACAACGGTATTTCGCTGCGTGGCATTGTTCGTTCAACGTTAGTAAACTGCTATCGTGGGCGAGTAGTGCAGGGAGCCAGCACGATTACTCAGCAGCTTGCACGGCTGATGTTTTTGTATCACGACAGGACATTCTATCGCAAATTCCAGGAGGTATTTATAGCCTTCCAGCTTGAGCGGCAACTTTCAAAGGAACAGATTTTTGAGCTGTACATTAACAACGTCTACTTTGGTCGTGGTATCTATGGCGTTCAGGCTGCGTGCAAGCGTTTTTGGAATAAATCGGTAGAAGATATTTCGCTCGATCAAGCGGCTACACTGGCTGCTGTTGCCAAATCGGCGCGGCTCTATTCACCACTCAATGCACCCGCCAACGCTCAGCAACGACGCAATATCATTCTCAAGGTCATGGCCCGCATGGGATTGGCCTGCCAGGCTGAGGTTCAGCAGGCATTAAAAGTAGATGTACACATCCAGGATTATGCGCCGGGCAACCCGATTCGTCTGTATGTGCAAGAATGGATTCGTACCTGGGCTGAAGGCAAGTGGGGCAAAGATGCCTTGTATAGAAAAGGCCTAAAGATTAAGACAACGATTAATACCGACGTGCAGGAAAAAGCCGAGATTGCCTTTAGTAAGACGATTCATGCATTGCGCCAACATCAAGGGCCGGCGCTTAATGGCGGCCTTGTGTCTATTGATCCACCTACCGGGCGTATCAAGGCTATGATTGGTGGCTATGATTTTAAACAGTCGCAATTTAATCGTGCTACGCAGGCATACCGGCAGATCGGCTCATCATACAAACCAATTCTGTATGCACTTGCACTGCGTGCCGGTATCGAGATGGATACCGTGATGGTTGATGACCCGGACACGCCATTTGAGTTAACCATGCCTAATGGCACGCTCTGGCAACCAAAAAACTGGCACAAAAAGCCAGAAGGTGCTATGACGTTGGTGCGAGCTTTGACGTATTCTAATAATATTATCGCGATTAAATTATTTTTGGCGCTTGGGTCTTCGTATATCATCCCATGGACCAAGCTTTTTGGTATAACGCGTGGCTTAACAAACTATCCATCTATGGCCTTAGGAACGGCTGAAGCATCGGTGATAGAAAATGTTGCCGCCTTTAATGTGTTTGCCAACAACGGGGTCTATGTTAAACCGTATCTGATTGAGTGGGTTAAGGGTGCCAGTGGCGATAAGATTTGGGAAGTTGAGCCGTGCCAATACCGTATTTGGGATAGTCGCCTGAATACAAAAATGGTTAACATCCTTTCACAGCGTATGCTTTTGGGCAAGCGGCAGTACCAACAGAAGTGGATTGATGCTGATGCAATTGGCAAAACCGGTTCAACCAATGGCGCTGCAACAACCTGGTTTGTTGGTGCCACCCCATCATTAACCACGGCAGTGTACACCGGGCGTGATGACAACAAGCCGGTTCATCTGCTGGCTGGGCGTACCACCTTTCCATTGTGGGTTTCGTTGTATCAGTCGCTTAAGAGTGCTAAGAAGCATTTTTATACTGATCCGGCTTTGCGTGAAGTTACAATCAACTGGCTTACCGGCCAACCGTGTGAGCCGTCAGACGATCCTAACGTGATTACGTTATTGCGATGAATGATGGTTGTTCTGTTGCTGATCGACTTTGGCTTCGAAAAGAGGTTATAAAACAAGAGATTATTAATTCGAAGGCTCAACAAAGAATCGATCGTTGAAGCCAGCATGTAAGGAGCTTTTATGTCAGTGCTCAAGGATAATCAATTGATGTTAGCTACTAAAATAGTAAGCACCGCATCTTATTGCATCATTCTTATGTCAACGATTTTTTGTACAGCACAAGGCACTATTATCGCACATAATATTTCTGATCCAACGCGGTGCACAATTCAACGTGATGACAATACATCATCGCCCATCATCTATTACCTCAGTACACCATTAAAGCCACAAAGTCCTTATCCGATAACCATCCTATGCGAATGGCTTAAGCAACATATTAAACCCCCCCGCCAGGACGTGCACTCAACGCATTATAAAGATCATTAGGGATCAGCGGTAATAACGCAGCCACCTTTTGCCAACGCTTGGTGATATAGGCTATGTGTTCTTTATTTTTTTTATCAATGGATACGGCGTATGCATGAGCTCGCCAAAAGCTCAATGGCTTTCTGAAAAACGAAAAAATCCAATTTTATCGTTTTTTAATTTTATACGCATCTGACGCAAGCATACCATTCCATGCTTCACTCAAGTCAATATCCAGCTCATGAAATTATAAGGTTTGCTGCACCCATTCAAGCGCTAGCTCTTTGTCCTTAAAGTTCATATCAATACCAACCAACGTCACAGGCTTGTTCATGTACATATATTTCTCATGATATTTCTTTCGAATGATCTGATCAAATGCTTCTTGTGCAGACTCATCATACTTAAACTCGAACACGAATATGCCATCTGCCGTTTCAAGAACAAGGTCAGATCTGCCACGACTTGATGCTTCTTCTGATCGCGGCCTCATACCAAGCATATCAAACATAAGGTGAAAAAGTGAATGGTAATAGGCTTCTACGGCAATATGCAAATTGTGTGGAATACATGCAAATAGACCTTTTATTGCTCTGCAAAATTCTTCAAAATCTTTGCGTGCAAGCGCTCTTCTCATTCGAATAAGAGCCATATCAAGTGTCTCAGGGGTAGCATAGGCAAAAGCCAGCATAAGATACTTTTTAAAAGATTCTCGTACCTCTCGGTTTGGATAATCTAAGGTAAAAATCTCGGTTTGGGCATCATAATCAACAATGGTAAGATAACCGGTTTGCAAGAGAAGGGTAACAACCGGAATGTTTTTTATATCAAAAGCATCAAAACTTCCAGCGGTAGCTTTAATAACGTCAGGAATTTCAAGGCTGGTGCCTTTAAGTCGTAAAAGCGGAATCAAGAAGCTCGGGGATCCCGTATTAAACCATACGTTAGAGAATTCTTTACTTTTTAAGCATTTGGTAACTGAAAGAGGATTGTACATTTGTGGCTTTTTCATGTCCTTACAAAACCGATAGCCATCATACCATGTTTTCATATCAGCCAGCGTTTCTTGCTTTGTTTTTCCTAAGTGCTCAGCAAATCTTTCTATCTGTGGGCTAAGATACGTGATAAGTTCTTCGTGCGTATACCCAAAAAGCTCTGCCGCTATTGGCTCCAGAGAAAGCTCTTCAAGATTATTGAGGCCTGAAAATAGCGATGTTCTTGTGAACTTGCTTACGCCCGTAATAAAAATAGCGCGCCAGTTTGCTTCTAATGATTTTACCGTGGTATAGAAGCTACTGAGTATTTTTCTATTTTCTTCGGCAAGTGAGAGATTATCAATATGATCAACAAGTGGTTTATCGTATTCATCAATGAGTAAGACAACCGTGTTTTGTTGGCGCAATTCCTCTACTAAGATAGTTAATTTTCTTTCTGGAGTCGCTTCTTGTGTAATAGATATTCCATAAATTCGAGCAATTCTATCCAGTTCATTTCCGAGGTCTTTTTTAAATTCTTGTGCATTTGCATGTGCAATGCCACCAAAATCCAAGTGTATTACAGGATGTTTTGGCCAGTCATAATTGCTATGTTTGCCAATCCAGTACTCGTCAAATAGTTCTTTTCTACCCGAAAAAAGTTCTTTGAGCGTTGAGATAAAAAGTGATTTTCCAAACCGACGAGGGCGTGACACAAAATAAAAGTGCTCGTTATCTAATGCTGTAATGAGATCATATATAATCTTGGTTTTATCGATATAGACACGATTATTTTTAATAAAATTTTCAAAAATACTGACGTTGAGCCCTAATTGTTTTGGTTTGTTATTCATAACGAGCGCCCCTCTTCTCTTATACTAAATTATTTGGTATGCATTACCACCTAACTAGGTTAGCATAATAATTTTAGTTAAAAACACCCTTGAAATATAATTTTTGGCGCATCAAATGTTTACCTTAGAAACTCGCACTTCTAAAATCATTCATTGCGCGATATTCTTTAATGGATGCCTTTAATGACTTCAGGTTAGCCTTGGACAAAGATTTTTGGCTCTTGTAAAACTGGTACGTAATTTTTATCCGTTCCAGCAAAGCATCCTGGAAGGCAACCTCCTCGGGTCTGATTTTTGCATAATAAAACTGCAAGGATGCATCAAGCTCTTGTGTCACCGCTCTGTACTTCTCTTGCAAGGCCTTTATCTTCGCCCTTAAGCGATTGAATGTTTTTTGTGCTGGTGTTAGTAGAGATTCTGTTTCTTGTGTAGGGACCATGTGGAATGCGGGCGTTTTCATGAAATGCTCCAAAAAGGTGTTAATATTTTAGCGGCTGCTCATTCCTTGTGTCGATACTACGTTCGGTGTGATACAGCCTTTGGTTCTTTACCATAGAAATCTTTAACTTTTAATTTCCACATAACGGGAGCGGCCCCCTGTGTGTTAAATCGCATGAGCGGTTGAGATCTAACCATGACGCCCTCCATAGGATAGCCCTTATCGTTGTAGCGTCCCTTCGGCTTAGACTTAACAAAGGCGATGATTTCTTCTTCGGTCATTATGCCAAGGTCAGCCGGACAATCAAGCCCAAGGGCCAGCGCTGTTTCTTGCACCTCTTCCCGGGTGCTCCATCGGTTGCTCATGTACACATCAAAGAGAATGAAGGCTACATCAGGTCGATAGATGCCACCAGACTGGATACTTGCGCCAAATCCTTCGCCAAAAAGCTGAACTGGCGTGGTGCCGAAATACGGGAGCTTATTCATAAATTCATCGCGGGCAAAGAATGCTAAGAGCGGAGCGGGGATCTCTGCTTTATTGGTACGGCCTTTGATTTCTATGCCGCCATCTTGGATGTAGACGCGTATATTGGTGCCATCGATTTTTTCTTCAACGCGCCATTGCTTACATGCGCTAAATTCTGGCCGGGCATAATCGCCAGGGATGAGGGCATTTGCTTCATCGCGCTTCCAAATACTATTAATTTTAGGGTATTCCATGGTTTTATTTTCAGATGTGAATTAATGTAATGAGTTTAACTATGAACGTAGGACAATTATACCATATGCTATGTGGTCCTTCAATGCTGATTGATTGCACGGGCATTTTCTTCTGATCGCCTCTTGCAACAATAAAAAAATATGGTAAAATTTTGAACTAATCCGTGATGATCCTGAGTTCAAGTACTGGGTTAAGAAATCGATAGTCCCAGGGCGTCAGAACAAGCTTTTAGCTGTTAATCCTGTTTCAGGAGCGCCAATTTCAATATAGGACATCACGGGTTTCTTCTTTTTAAGGCTCTTAATGTGTGCCTTTTTTGATAAATATTTGAAGAATGAACAACCGGCATTGCTGGATGAACAACAGGCGCGGTACCCAGAAGTTGAAATTCAACGTTGGGGGTAAACATCGGCTAACCAAAAACGGCTTTCCCTGCAGAAATTATTTTAAATGATCATCAACAAGGGCAATCGCATGTCGGCTACCAAGGCATTAAGTACTGCATCTTACTGCATCATTCTTATATCAACGATACTATGTGCAGCACAAGATGCTACTGCCACACATAGTATCTCAGCGCCTGTGCGATACACAATTCAGCGTACTGACAAAGCATCATCGCCCATCATCTATTACGTCAGTACACCGTTGAAGACCACAAAACCCTATCCGATAGTAATCATGTGTGATGGATCATCCAGCAAGGGCGATTTGCATAGCGTCCTTACCATTCACCAGCACAAACATTTACAGCCACACATAGATGCTCTACAGGCTGGCTTGGTCACTGTTGAGAAATGGGGCATTGATGGAGATACCATTAACGAAGATGAATTCTGGGCCAACTATTCGCGTTCTCAACGATTGGAGGATCATCTGCAGGTGATCAAGCATCTCGAGCAGAATCCCCCCGCTCTGTGGAATGGGAAATTCATTTTTATAGGTGCATCTGAAGGCGGTCCGCTTGTTACACAATTATCAACCTTATGCCCAAGTACATTGGCTACCATTAATTGGTCCGGTGCCGGCGATTGGCCGTGGGCTGATGAACTTTGGGAATGGACTGAACACCACAGAAGAAATTCATGGTGGATGTGGTTGTATGATTTGGTACCACGATGGCTACCCTTTTCAAATGATATCCCTCAAACACGGCATGAGTATGATGCACTTGTTGAACACATTAAAAAGAACCCAACAGCTACAAAACGCCTTGGCGGCATGACCTATTTGTACCATGTAGATGCCTATGCACAGCCACCCATTGATTATAAAAAAATCCATGCACCCTTTTTAGTTGTTACTGGTACCAACGATAGTATCATTGGTTCATCTGACGACTTTGTTAGCAAGGCACAGGCGGCCGGCGCGCCCGTTACCTATTTTCGTATTGAAGGGATGGAGCATAGGATTAGCAAGCGACCTGATATTATTAACCGATCATTTGAATGGCTTGAGCAACATATTAAAAACCACCACCAGGACGTGCGCTTAATGCGTTATAAAGATCATTAGGTATCAGCGGTAATAACGCAGCCACTTTTTGCCAACGCTTGGTGATATATGCTATGTGTTCTTTATTTTTTATGGCCTCAAAAATTTCTTTGGTTGCTTTATCTAAAGGCTCAACCCAATAGGCCAATGGCACTTTGGTATAATCAATATCGCCCCTGCTATTAACAAATCCAGGACAAATGTCGGTAACAAAAATGGGTATATTCTTTTGGATAAGATTGTTTCGTTCTGCTTCTAAATAACGTGAACAAAATGCTTTAGACGCCGAATAGGCTGGACAAGAAGCAACACCATGTAGCCCATCGATAGATGAAAAGCCAACCAAATGGCCATATCCCTGGTCTGCAAAAAAGTTAAGACCGGTTCGTGCTAATGCAAAAAAACCTACAACATCAACAGTTAACACGGGCAGCGATTTCTTCCAGTCACTATCACTAAAGTCACAGTCCCAAAAACCGGTCGTAGCAATGACCAGGAGATCAAGGCCTCCCATGTCTTTAATCATGGTATTGAGCTTGTCTATGGCTTCATCAGGTTTTGAGGCATCCATCTGGGCTATGTACGTTTGGGTAGGGATCTCTTGTTGGATTTTTTCTAAAAGAGAGATTCTGCGCGCAGCCATACCAACAATATAGCCATCAGCAGCAAGTAGCTTTGACAGCTCTCTCCCCATGCCAATAGAGGCCCCAATAACAATTGCACGCTTTTGTGTTGTGCCCCTTGTTATCGCCTCTGATGTTGGTTGATTACTTTTTGCTTTTGGTAATAACACACAGCTATGCGCGTTCAGCGCATGGAGTGCACCTAGAAAGCCGATTAACATTGGCACAATCAATAAGATTTTTTTTCGCTTTTGCATGACAACTCCTCAATATTTGATTAAAAAATATGCCGCACTAGACAACTTTTACAGTCACCTAGCGCGGCTGAGTAATAAACGCGCACGATAATTTTTTACGCTACGTAATGTGACAAATCAATACTGAGTTTTGCGGCAACAGCTTTTGCTTGGTCAAATAATCTACGAGCAATAAAATTCCATTCTGCAGCAGCCCAGGCCACTGTAGCTTGTTTCTTGCTCCACTCAATTGGGTTGCCATCTTCATCTAGTGCGCTTTGTTTTACGTTCATAATAGGATCTTTCTGGTTTGCTTAACTGTTGCGTTATATTACTCGTAGGTTACTATAAAGAGCAATGAAGAATATATCAAGCAAACAACAGAGGGCTGGCTATGGTTTTTTTAAAAAACATTTTTTTACTGGGTGCAATTCAAGATCCCACACACCATCTTATGAATCTCTGACAACAGGAGGCTTGTCTTTTTTTAGTGTTGGCTACTCCTAGGGGCTTATATAGAGTCTTTGATATTAAGTTAACCATTACGTCAAGAAGCTCAGGATCGTCAGGCAAATCTTCTTGAAGTTCTGTGCCTGCATCAAGGGCATCAAGCTGCTTGTTAATGTTATGCAATATAAGATTTATAAGGCCTTGGTCATTGTTGGGATTAGGGTTAATAGGCGGAAGTGCTGGATACAAGCTAGCATAACCAGATGATTCTTCGGCAAAATATTCGTTAAATTTATTGCGAGCATCCATAGCAAACGTTTGGGCTATTAGAAATCTTTGCCTTTCGGGAGATTGACCTTCTAAACCATCAATACCTTTAGTTTTCCACAAGTTAATGGTTTCGCGTTGGCCTTCATCCATGGCTTCATCAAGGTGGCGTAGCATAGTTTTGAGGGCAGGATTGTTGTGCATCGCATTAGCAGTTGTTGCTGCCAATAGTGTACTGACGCCTAAGCATAAAAACATTGTCTTCATAATAAATCCTCCAATTAATGGATTGGGTTAAAAAAATATATTAGCCGTAGATATCGTCATCATTGTCATCAGCAGTGCTACCAAAGTTACGTGGAGCTACCTCTTGGCCAGTGGAAACAGTTGTCTGAACGTGTGCAGGTCTATCAACTGGTAGCATAGGCGTCACGTTGGAGTTTAATGCTGCGTGGAGAAAGGATCTTTGCAGGCTATCAATAGCTGCATCATAACGTTCGAATTCAGCGTCTGTGAGCTCATTACTTCTGTACTGATCACGTATCTGATTACGCTTGGCTATTAAAAAACTTACAAAATGTTTAGTAAACTGCTTTTCTGGTTGCATTAAGCCTACGGCGTGCAGGTTATTAATAAAATTATTGCGTCGTGATTCATCAAGCCGTGCCCCAATAATAATGCTCTTACATGCCGACTCAGTGCTGGCACGGTGCGCAAGCAGCTGTCTGCCAATCGTAATCAGCTTTGCCGTTTTTTCTGCAGGCCATTGTTGGTGCAGACAAACTAAGAGGCAGCCAAGGGCCGTTTTGCCCGCACGATTAGGAGTATCAACGTGAGCACCATTTTCCAGTAAGAGTGTGACAACATTTGTCCAGCCATTGCGCACAGCGATGTGTAGGATGGTGTCGCCATTGGTGCCGCAGGTGACATTGTGTTGTACGAGTAGATTGTTTTCTGTATGTGGCCTATGGGCTGGATGAATAATCATTAGGCCATAGCCATAGCTATCAAATCTAGCCCTATCGTGATCCGGCGTATTAGCCCAAGCGAACAATTCCAGAAGCTCTCGTAAGCATTGCTCAACTAATGCTTCATTTGCATCTTGTACGGCTTGGCATAGACTGTCTTCAGGACAGTAACTGCGACTAGACAGCACATGCGGAAATTCGTTATCAATTCTTCTTCGGTGTTCTTCCCAGCGTTGAAAAACGCTTTGGCCACCTTGTTGTCCTGGAGCACTAAGAAAAGCTTCTGGCGGATGACTAAGGCCGTATCCGGTTCTATTGGGTCCTCCAATAACCAGAGGTTGCTCGTGTATTAAGCGATCTTGAGCCGTTCCTACATTACCGTTTCCCAGCAGAGGGACTTCCGAGAACGTTGCAATGCCAGGCTCGTTAATTGTTTCCCAGAGGAGCGGTGGGGCAACAACATATGGTTGTCCTAGGATTTCACCATTTTCAGTAATAAGAGACGCTGGAGTAGCTTGGTTGGATGTATGCCCCATTCTTTCTACGACTGAACGAAGTGCTGAATCATAAGTATCATACGCCTCTAAGTCGCGTATTGTTATAAAATCATAGTCACTATCCTCATCAGCTTGATTTGATGGGTTGCTGTTATTTGGCTGGGCGCCATATACGCTTGTGCTT
>JABCZU010000033.1 GCA_013289515.1 Candidatus Babelota bacterium
GCTCAGTGTATGATAAACTATGAAGGTGCCACAGTGAGATAGTGAACGTTTTACCCAGTTGCCAGAAAGGGCTCTTTAATGATTTTTTTGGACCCTAAATCAGATATAGCATTCAAAAAGCTTTTTAGTGAGATCAAACATAAAGACATTCTTATCAGTTTTTTAAATAGTATTTTAAAGCGCAAAGAAGATTCGAAAATTGTCGATGTTTCTATTGCTGATCCCTATAATCACAAAGAAAGACCGGGGTCAAAATTAAGTATCGTTGATGCTCGTTGCACCGATAAGCAAGGAAAGCATTATATTTTGGAAATTCAAGTTACGGATGAAAAGGACTACAAGGAGCGCTGTCTTTATTATGCAGCCTTGGCACTTAATCGGCAGCTTGACCATGCAGATGAATATAAAAAGATAGAGCCGGTTATTTTTATAGGCATTTTGGACTTTAATCTTTTCTCTTCCCCAAGCTGTGTAAAAAAATTTCTCCTTCTAGATCCAGAGACTGGTGAGCATGGGCTGCCAGACCTTGAATTTCATTTTATTGAACTGCAAAAATTTGATAAAGAACTGACTGATGTTGATGATATTAAAGATATTGTAGACAAATGGATCTATTTACTAAAATACGCAAGTAAGCTTCAGACAATTCCAGCATCGTTTAAGGACGCGAAGGCTGTTGTACATGCCTTTGAAGTGCTTGAGCAAGGCAGTTGGTCAAAAAAAGAGCTCATAGACTATGATCGTTTTATCGATGCCATGAGACAGGAAAAGAGTCGGCTGGAAACAGCGGAAGAAAAGGGCGAATTGAGGGGTGAGCAAAGGAAAGCCCGGGCCATAGCACAACAGCTTTTGGATGTTCTTGATATTGCAACTATTGCAAAGAAAACTGGACTTAGTGTTCAAGAAGTGGAAGCGCTTAAAAAATAATCACCGCAAAGATTCTTTTCAGCTACGTGCGAAAGCCCTATTGTTCATGAACACTCGTACTGCGTGCAACGCAATTAAAAGCCTATTTTCATGCATTCTTTGGGGCGTTATTGTAATCACCGCAAGCTTTGTAGTGGCGCCACTATCGCTGCTACCAGCGCGCTTTCGTTATGACAATCGGTGCTATTTTTTTATCACCAGCCTGGCAGGCAAGCTCATTATGTGGGCAACGTTTGTACCCATACAAATCGTAGGTCGTGAGAACCTGCCATCCTACCCTAATCAACCCTCAATTATCGTGATGAACCATGGCTCGTCGCTGGATATCCCTATGCTCGAAATGCTGGTAGGTTCATACCCCCATGTGTGGATGAGCAAGGCAGGGTATGGTAAGATTCCGTTTTTTGGTTGGCTTTTGCGACGCATGCATATTCTGGTTGATCCAACAAGCAATCAGGTTGCTAAAAATGCGCTCCTGGGCATGTACTATCGCACTAAGGGCGTGGCGCGACATGCACTTATTTTTCCAGAAGGCACGCGTCACAGCGATAGCCAGATCCACCCATTTATGCCTGGCTTTGCGCTGCTAGCCAAAAAACTCAACCGGCCGGTGGTCCCCGTGTACATACATCAGGCCCATAAAATATTATCAAAAAATAGCTGGCTGATTGATTCATCTGACAAGACGGTTACACTAGTCATTGGTAAGCCCATCTATTATCCTGATGGCAGTACCGTAGATGATTTTGTACAAGAAGTTCATCAATGTTTTGTTACTATGCAAAAGGGCGTTTCATGATACTTCATTGCGCATATGCGCACCTCTTTTATGTTCTCGTGCCTATTATGCTAGCGGCTATGCTGTACCGCTGGTTTTGGTATAAGTCGCCGCATTACAAATACCCGCTAACCGGTATTTTGTTGAAGGAGGGACTTGCAGGCAAATCGTATTATAAAACGATTTTGTATGTCTTGCGTACCGCCACTCTGGCCAGCCTGATGTTTCTTATCACGCGTCCACAGTGGGTTGATGAGAATTCTAAAGTCAATGTTGAGGGTGTTGATATTGTTATCGCGCTTGATCTGTCCGGCAGCATGATGTGGTTTGATGATATCAAAGATCAACGACCGCGGGTTGAGGTAGCAAAAAATGAGGCAATCCGCTTTATAGAAAAACGTACCAATGACCCGATAGGCCTGGTGATTTTTGGTAAAGAGGCGCTGTCCCGTTGTCCGCTCACCCTTGATAAAAATATTTTAAAAGATATTGTTGCCCAGTTAGAAGTCGGGACCATTGATCCTGATGGTACGTGGCTTGGTACCGGCCTTGCTACCGCGGTGAATCGTCTGCGCACATCCAAGGCTAAAAGTAAAATTATTATCTTGTTGACCGATGGTGCGCCTACACCGAATGAAAAAATAACACCAATGATGGCCACTGAAATGGCTGCACAGCTCGGTATTAAAGTGTATGCCATCGCCATCGGCAATGAAAATGGCGGCTTTTTAAACCACCCATTTGGCATACAGCGTGCGTCTGATACCGTGAATATCCCACTCCTCAAGTCGATTGCTGAAAAGACCGGCGGGCAATTTTTTAGAGCCAATAATGCCAAGGATATGCGTGTTGTCTACAATAAAATTGATGCGCTTGAACGTACCGCCTATCAGACTAATATTTTTCATCGATACTACGAAGCATTCTCTTATTTTATATGGATTGTATTACTCTTTTTGGGCATAGAACTCATTGGCAAGCTTTTTGTATGGCGGGGAGTTTAATTGTATGGTGGATATATTTGGCATACACTGGGCTGCGGCAGATCGCGCACTCTTATTACCATTTTTTGTCCTGTGCATTGTGATTATTATCAAAAATTATGTGCGCATTAAGCGTGCGGCAAGCGGCCTGGTAAGTCCTATGCACCAAAAGTTGTTGTTTCAAAATTTTTCTATCAAGAAGTATCTGGCCAAAGCGGTATTGCTTTCATCGGCATTGCTTGGTATTTTTATTGCTCTTTTGCAGCCGCAGTGGGGCAAAATTGATCAGGTGGTGATCCAAGAAGGGCGCGATCTCCTGATTGTTTTAGATATTTCTCGCAGTATGAAGGCAAAGGATATTAAGCCCAACAGGCTTGATTTTGCCAAGCTTAAAATTCGCAATTTACTCAGCCATATACCGGCCCAACGCGTTGGGCTGATCGTATTTTCCGGTTCAGCCTTTGTGCAATGTCCCTTAACGGCCGATTATGCGGCCTTTTTAATGTTTCTTGAAAATGTTGATACCGAAACAATATCATCAGGCACAACGGCACTTGATAGGGGTCTGACAAAGGCGCTTGAGGTATTTAACGAATCTGAGGGTCGCAAGAACAAGCTGGTGCTCTTGCTCACTGACGGTGAAGATTTTTCTATGCATTTAGATGTCATCCAAAAGAAGGCGCTGCAAGAACAGATTAATCTCTTTGCTCTTGGCATTGGTACTCCTGAAGGCGCGCCAATCCCTAAAGTGGGTATGACTGGCAAAAATCTTGGTCATGAAACCGATGCACAGGGTAATATTGTGTTGTCCAAGCTTAACGAAGATTTATTAACTAAGCTTTGCAACCAGCTGCACGGATTTTATGTCAAAGCGACGTATGATGACGGCGACATTGCCAGTATTGCCAAACGGGTGCAAGCGTACGACAAAGAGCGCTTTACCGATAAAAAACTCTCGCTGTATCAAGACCAGTACCCGTGGTTTTTGGCCTTTGCCTGGATGTGTCTACTGCTTGAATGGCTATTGTAGGAGATGACGTTATGAATAACAGAATCGTACTCATACTTTTTTTCTGTTTGTATGCGCAGCAAGCCAAAGCCTTTTGGCCGTTTACTAAGTCATACGATCAGCTGCAACCAAGCGATCTAGTTAAAAGGCTTCAGAGTGAGCAGGTGGATAATCCCAATGATCCTCAACTTAACTACAATCTGGGCGTTGCCTTGTACAAAACCAATAAGCTTGATGAGGCTAAGGAGAACTTTAAGCGAGCATATGGTCACGCGACTAAGTATCCAGAGCTTGCACAGCGCAGCATTTTTAACGCGGGTGCTATGGCCTACAAAGGGGCGCTAGCATCGTTACCAAAGGATTGGGAAAAAGAGGATGCCAAGGTCGATACAAAGGTTTTGGAGCAGGGGCTCAACCAGGCCCAGGAGAGCGTAGGCCATTTTACGACATTGCTGAAAGACAATGCTCAACATGAGCCTGGCAAGGCCTATAAGGCATTAGCAGAGGAACTGGTTAAGAAGCTGCGCAAAAAGATTGAGCAGAATAAACAAGATGACAAAAAAGATAAGCAAGATAAAGACGAAAAAAACGATAATAAAGACAAAGAAAATCAACAAAATGGCGGCCAAGATCAGAAGCCTGGCGGTGACAATAAGGGTGATGGCGACAAGCAAAAACAGGACAAGGGTGGTGACAAGCAGCCGTCGCCTGGTGATAAAGATAAAGGTCAAGATCAGCGTGGTCAGCAGTCATCTGATAAGGACCAGCAATCACAAGGCAAAGACGATGTAGATAACGGCCAGCAGGAAGGTGGCAAAGACCAGCGTCAAGGCGACGGAAAGCAGAGCCCTGACAAATCGCGTGAGCAAGGCGCTAGCGGGCAGGATGAGAAATCTGATAGCGAAAAAGGCAGCAATGACAAGCAAGCAGATCGTGGTGATCATGAATCAACTCCTCAAGGGCAGCAAGATGCTTCTGGACAAGGACAGCAAGATGCTGGCAAATCTGATGGTACTCAACCTGATACAGGAATGCAAGCAAATGAAGGCGACCAACAGGCCGTAGCTGGCCAGGAACAGGAAGATGCTAAAAGTAAGGCACTTCGTGCTATGCTTGAACATGTGCAATCTGATGAATCTAAGGCACAGAAAAGAATGATGCTGCGCAAAGTGCAACAAGGTCAGCAGCCAGCTGGTGAGGGGCAAAAGACGTGGTAGCGACAATAAAGAGGACCATAGGTATGATAGCCAAACAACGATTATTGACCAGTGTTTTTGTAGGCTTATGGGCATTATGCGGTGCGGTGCTTGCGGCAGATCGTAGCGTAACAATCACCGTTGATGGTGCGCAGGATGTTCAAACGCTTGCTGATGGTACGCTCAATGCTACTGTACAGGCTCAAGAATCATTTGATCTTGTGATTACCATCAACAGCCCATCACGTGCCGTTCAAACTATTGATGGCGAGCCAGGGCTTGAGCGGTTGCAGATTTTAGGTGAAAGCCAGGAGCAGAGTACGCAGACGATCAATGGTGATGTTAGCTCAACGGTGAAACGTATCCTGCATGTACGAGCTCCTGAAGAGGGCACTATTACTATTGGCCCTGTTAGCGTTCAACAAAATGGTGCGTCGGTTACATCAAATATGCTCGTGTTAAAGGCGGTGAAACAGGCCCCTGCTGCTCAAGGGCAATCGGGAGCAAAAGCGGCTACGGACAAGAATGATTCGATAGTCGTGTGTAAGCTGACTGCTGATCGCAAAGAAGCAGTAGTGGGTGAACCTATTGTTGTGACACTCAAGATCAGTTCGCGTGGCAACATAGCCGGTCAGATATCGCTTGGCAAGGCTGATTCTGACGGCTTTATCACCAAGGAAGTGATAAACGTTAAACAACAGAGTCAGGTACAAAATGATGTTCCCTATGAGGCCATGGAAAAAAAGTTTGTCTTCATTCCCCAACGTGCCGGCTCTCTTGAAATTAAGCCCATGCAGCTGACGTATGCTGTGCATGGCATTAAAAAAGGTCGCGGCCATCCATTTGATAGCCCATTCTTTGATCAATTTTTTGGTAACCATGTGGAACAACGGCAGGTGACAACTGATGCCATTCCTATTACAGTGATCAACCCGCCTGCAACAAAAAAGCCGCTTGATGGTGTTGGTGAATTTACCGGTTTTCAGGCAACATTGAGTAAAGACGAAATTGAGCCTAATGAACCAATCACGCTCACCATTACGCTAGAAGGCAAGGCCTACCTGGAACAAATAGCATTGCCAAAACTTTCTCTGCCGGGTGGCTTTAGGTATTACGAATCTAAAACGGACATTCAGGAAGATTTAGCAAACGGCTACAATGGTGGTACTAAGCGCTTTGAATCTATAGTGCAGGCAACACGACCAGGTACATGGACGATTCCGGCACAGACATTTACGTACTTTGATACGGTGAGCAGAAGCATCAAGCAGTTGAGCACGCAGCCACTTGCCTTAACGGTTACATCGCCCCATGGCGGTGCTGTGGATAGTGCGCCCACTCAGCCGGCCGCCAACGATCAAACCCCTGAGAGCCAGGTTAATGAAAAACCTGCACAGGAGGTAGTACCAATTGCAACCAAGCAGGATATTAATTTCATTGAAGAAGAGGGAACGGCGCAAAAAACAACCCGACGGGCATTGCCCCTCTGGCTCTTGTTGCTGTGTGTAGCGCTTGTACCACTTGTATTCTTTAGGCGCTATCTTCTTGGCCTGTTTAAGCCACTGTGGCACAAGCGCTTTGCGCCAAAAGTGTCATCAAGCCGACAGTTATCGGCCTATGAAAAACGGTTGGCAACGATAGTGCAACATGGTGATGCACGCTCCTTGTACCATTTCTTTATACAATTTTTGGCGGCAATCTATGATCAATCCAGCGATACGATCACCGAAGATTTTATAGAAGAGCAATTACTCGCCCGCGGCTGGGAACGTGAAAAAATTAATGAATATTTAACGTATGTTGCCCAATGTGCGCGGTTGCATTTTACACCGCAAGCCGCACAAAAGACAGACCAGGAAGCGCTTTTAAAAAAGGCGCATTATTGGTTATTAATGCTTAATAAATAAGGATCTTTATGTACCGATGTAAGGTAATGGCATGGTTGGTGGCGGTGATGCTGACGGCCACCGTGTCCTGCTCTGCTCAGAGTGATGATGAAAATGCTGACTATCAAGGTATTTTCCAACAAGCAAACACGCTGTACAAGCAGCAACATTTTGATAAGGCCTATCAGGCCTATTTGAGCATACCGCACAAAAGCCCGATTGTTTATTACAACCTTGGCAACTGCGCGTACAGGCTTAAAAAATATGGCAACGCATTACTGTATTGGCGCCGGGCAGAACGTGATTGGGGGCTTTTTGGGCGTGGGGAGCTGCTTAAAAATATTGCTATGGTAAAAGAACATGTGCAAGCAATGCGCGACAACGATGCGCAAGAGCCAGAAGCAACTATGGTCCGCACCTTTTTTAGCGGCTTTAAAAAGGCAAAAAATGCATTTCTAAGTCTCGTGCGTGCAACACCGCTTGCAACGCTACAGCTTTTGGTTTTGCTGCTGTGGGCCCTCTTATTTGTTTATGTTCGTTATCTGTATAAGCGGCGCCAGCGGGTTGTCATTATCCTTCTTTTCCTGTTACAAGTACTGTGTGCATCAATGCTTGCCCTCAAGTACTCCTTTGATAGTCGCCAGGCACTTATTGTGGTAAAAACGCCAGCCTACGTCATGTCAGGGCCTGATAAAAACTTCTCGGTATTAGGGCGTTTGCAAGAAGGTCAGGAACTTGATATGGTTAAAGCAGCCGATCAATATTATAAAATTCGTTATAATAATACGATTGGCTGGGTAGATAAGCAGTGTATAGAGAAAATTTAAACAGTATAAAAATGGAGTTTATCATATGATGACTATTGTATCGATTAGATCAAGGATTACAAAAATTATAAGCGGCATTCTTGGCCTTGCCTTCCTCCTGCTGAGCAGCGGTTGCGGCAGGCAAGAGGCTGGTGGCAGCATGGTCGGATCAGCTGCCGGTGCTATGCTTGGTGCTTCTGTGAGTAGAGATCCACTAGCTGGCGCACTTATTGGCGGTCTTGTCGGTGGTGCTGTTGGTGGCTCGGTGGGACGTGCTGGCGATGCGGAAGAAGAGCATCAGGAGCGACGCCATCGTGAGCGTGCGCATGCCCGTCAACACGCAGCTAATGAGCAAAAGCTTGCCCAGGCACACGAAGAAAATCGTGCGCTGCGCAAGGCAATGAAAAAGTGGTGCTGTAATTGCCAGCACGAGAGCTCAATTATTGGTGCAAACCGTTGTGCTTCCTGTGGCAGTCGTCTCATTACAGAAAAGTTCTGTCGTTGTTGTTTAACAACGTTTAATGCCCGCTCTGGCTGTCATTATTGTCCATACTGCCCAGAGGGTGTGCGGTTGGACGTTCGGTAGAACAATTGAATGGATCCCGGACTAAATCCGGGATGACAAAACAAGGCATAAACTTTCCTAACTTTGTCATCCTGACACTGAAAGGCTTTTTTTGTCATCCTGAACTTGCCTGCCCCGCCGAAGCCTTGGCGAAGGAGGGTTTCAGGATCCACCCCTTCATTACTCAACGCCCTTTTGAACATTCTCAATACGTCTGGTCTGATCAATCTGCCAGACGTCATGTTTCTTATTACTAAATAAATTAGCAGCGGCACCGGCGGTAAAACCGTCTGTTGCCGCGCTGGTTGCGCCTAAAGACTCTTTTGGTGTGCCAAGTTTACCGGTGAAATAGTGCACTCCTTCTTGGGCGCCGGGAACGTTAAAGCCGTAGGTGTAATAAAAATTCTCTTCTTTGCCGCCGCCGCGGTATCCGGCCGGTTTCCAGCCTAAGCCATTTTCTCCGTTCAGTACGCTTGAATAGCTGCCGTGCTGCGCATAATAGGCTTGCTGGGCAGTGTGCAGCGATGCCAGATTCATAGCAACCTCTGCCTGATAGGCCCGTGCTTTGTAGTTAAATAATTGCGGTACTGCAATGACGGCTAAAAACGAAATGATGGCAACCACAATCATAAGCTCGATCATGGTAAAAGCTTTTGACTTCATAGACCTCTCCCCCTTACCCTAAAAAACATCTTATTAGGTATCAGTGTGCCAAAAGTGCATCGATAAGAGCAATTGATTGGAGATCTTCACATCAGCACAGTGTAAAGGAGCATGACCATGTCGTCATCAGAAAATAGAGTAGGGATAGCGATTGTTAAGGGTGATGTTAACGAGCTTATAACAAAGCTCAATCAGGCGTATGCCGATGAATGGATGGCCTATTACCAGTACTGGCTCTGTGCCAAGCTGGTCGAAGGCCCAATTCGCGTTCAGGTCATTGCAGAGCTTGAAGAACATGCCAAGCAGGAGCATCAGCATGCAACGCTGCTTGCAGACCGCATCATTCAGCTTGGCGGTATACCGCTATTAACGCCCATGGCATGGGAGCAGACTAAGGGCTGTGGGTATGACGCGACTAAGAATGCCTATGTTCAGGCGGTGCTGGAAGAAAATATTAAAGGCGAACAGTGCGCTATACGCTACTACAATGAGCTCTTGGTGTATTTAGAAGACAAGGACCCCGTTACCTATGACATGATCCTTCATATTTTGGCTGACGAGGTTGAGCACGAAGAGGATCTAACCAAGCTTTTGCATGATCTTACATCGATAAAGGGGGTCTGAGGCCGTTCTTCTATTCATACCCAATCTTTTCCACTTCATCAGCAAGCTCTGGCCCACCGGACTTTACGATCTTACCGCCTTGTAGGATGTGAACCGTGTCCGCCGGCACATAGTCCAAGATTCGCTTGTAGTGCGTAATGAGCAGGACAGACATAGTTGGATTATCGTGCTTGATGGTGTTGATTGCGGCACAGACGGTCTTAAGCGCGTCTACATCAAGGCCAGAATCTATCTCGTCAAGGATGGCAAGCTTTGGCTGTAGAACCGCAAGCTGCAGCATTTCGGCGCGCTTCTTTTCGCCACCAGAAAAGCCGACGTTGATAGGGCGTTCAGCAAATTCGGTGTCCATTTTTAGAAGATGTAATTTGCCGATCAGGTGTTCGGCGAACTCCTTAAGGCGAAGCTGCTTGTCAGTGCCATCATACAGAGCGTTATATGCTTGGCGCAAGAAATCCTTAAGCGATACACCCTCGATTTCCAGGGGGTGCTGCATAGCCAAGAATATGCCCAGCTTTGCACGTTTGTCAGGTGTCAGCGTGGTAATGTCCTGGCCGTCAAAAGTAATTGATCCTTGGGTGACCTCATAGCGCGGATGGCCCATAAGTGTATAGGCAAATGAGCTCTTTCCTGAGCCGTTAGGGCCCATGATGGCGTGTACTTTGCCTGGCTGTATGGTGAGGTCAAGGCCATTGAGAACCTGTTTGTCTTCTACAGAAACGGCGAGATTGTTAACAGAAAGAAGTGTTGTCACGAGGTACCCTGGATTTATGGTTAATGCGGCTTTGGCTTTACATTCGGACCATTAGTATAGTCATAAATAAGGGCAATGCAACCGTGGGAGGGGCTAAAAATTGTGCACGGTTCCCCTTTTCAGGGTGGTGCTTTACTCCCTACCTCAGCCCCAACAAAGCCTTTTTAACCTCTGGGTCACTCTCTGCCATCACCTTTGCAACCGCATATAACGGGTAAGAGTGCACCTTTTCATGCACCGAATAATTGTTGGACGAGAAACGAATACCGTACGGCGATTGGGGATGAGCGTCTAAAAAAAGGTTCATGCTTTTAAGGGTGGTTCCCTTGCCGCTTTTCACTTCAACCGGGATGATCTGTGACTTTTGTTGAATGACATAATCGACCTCTGCTTCGCTATCACGCACCTCTCGTTGCCAATAGTACAGTTGCCCCTTTGCTCTTGGGTGTGTATAGGCAAGAAGTTCCTGACCAACAAACGCTTCAACTAGCTCACCTTTATTCACAAAGGCCTCTAGCGGGTTTAAGAGCCAGTCGCCAACGTTAAGATCAAGCATGAATTGGCTCAGGGCAACGTCAATACATAGCACTTTAAACTTCCCCAGATCTGAGTCGGCACCGATGGGAATGCCATGAGCTCCGGAATGAAACACCTTGTGAACGATATTTGCGGTTACCAGGAGATCTAGGCAAGGCGCTAGTTCGCGTTTTCTGATATCTTCACCAAGCACACTAAATTTAAATTTTTTTCCCAACAGGCGGGGTATGTGCTTGAATAATACTTCCAGATAATGGAGTTGATGCTCTTTGGCGTATTTATTAAAATCTTGCTTGTAGGTATCAATCAGTCTGAAGGGAATGTCAGCGCATGCATACAAATCCTGCATGTTTTGCCAGCAAGCCACCGCCTGTGGCATGCCTCCTATGGCCAGGTACTGTCCAACTAAGTCTAGAAATTTGTTGTGAATGATGGGGGCAATTTCGCTAGTGATGTCATGGGATAAGATTTCGTCTATTGAAATACCGGCATTCATAGCGCTTAAAAATTCAATGAATGACAATGGATACATATAAAACGACGCGACGCGCCCAACAGGCATACCAACTTGTTGTATCGCGAAGTCGAGGAGTGATCCGGCGGCAATAACGTGCAGCTCTGGCATCATCTCATAAAAGTAGCGTAGTGCTATGATGGCGTTAGGAACTGCCTGAATTTCGTCGATAAACAGCAATGTTTGGCCAGGAATGATGGGCTGGTCAGCAATGACAGAAATCTTGCGACTGATGATGTGGGGATCAAGATTTGTTTCAAAGATCTCTTTAAACTCTGGGCGTAATTCCAAGTTGATTTCAACACATGAGGAAAATGTTTTTCCAAAGGCACGAACGGTGTGTGTCTTGCCAACTTGCCGTGCCCCGCGCACAATAAGTGGTTGGCGCAGCGGGCTCGTTTTCCATGTATGCAAGAAATGATCGACTAAGCGTTTCATATTTTTTAATCCTCTGTACTTTTAGTCAGCCTATCCGGGCCAGCAGAGCGGCTGCTGGTTGAAATTCACGGTAAAAATAGGTGAATTATGGTCAAAATCGGGAGTTGAAAAGAATCTTTGGTGGTCAAAATTCACGTGAATTATCTATCATGGCTTAGGCTAGGATGAAATGCAACACCTCAACCCTCATAATTCTAAAAAAACTCAGGATTTTCGCTTTTCAAGCTAGCATTTGACTTTACCCCGGCCGATGTGGTAAATTATTGATAGTTAGAATATAAAACAAACAAAGCAATGCAAATTGCCCGATTTTTTTTAAAAACAAGGAGGATTTCTTATGAATATCTATGGAATAGTACGCCACAGTGTCGTGGTCATGTTATTGTTACTGAGCACCGGCCATCCCCAGGTGTTTGGCATGAACAACAATGACAACAATAATAACAATAACAAACGATCGGCTGATGATGAGGCCCTTGGTGGCGACAAAGGCGACAATAATGACGATCGTAATGTGCGCCAAAAGACCGTGCGGACTCCGGTTGATTTAAGTGATAGTGACACAGAGAATGAGGGCGCAGAACTTGAGATAGTCAATGACGACGATGATGATGATAATGGCGATAAAGAAGCATCTTCTGCCCAGAAAGCACCTGTGGTTGCGGCGGCTAAAAGGCGGTATACGCCAAGGGCTGAGTCTAAAAAGACTTCTGAAGATGTTTTAAATCTACTCAAAAATAAGATTCTCTATGACCCTTACGGGCCCACGTATACGAAAGACATAGTAGATCATTTTGGCATACCCTCTTCTAAGGCACTAACGGTATTGAACAGGCTTTATAGAAGCGGCTTAATCACAAGACAAGGCAATAGGGGCGGATACTATTGGAGGTTCGTTGACAGAGAATCATCTAACCAAGCAGCGCCAAGCTCTAGCAGCTCATCCCTACTACGCCAACCTGTTCTTCGAAGCTCGGAAAGCGAAGTAGAAGGCTCCGGAGGGCAGGCAAGCATGCCAAATCCACCTAGTTCATCGAGTTCTTCAAGCTCCTCTGCATCAAGTTCATCAAATCCATCAAGTGCAATGGCAATGGAGCAGGCGGCGTCGCAGCGAGAAATTGACGAGCAACGAGCCTTGCTTGAACATTACAAGAGGCAGAAACAGCAACAAGGCCATCACATGCATGGAGGGCCATTGAATCCTAACGTGTTTCGGGAAGATCTTGTAAACCGCAACAACAACGTACTGAGCCCATCCAGCGCTTCTTCTAGTTCTAGTAGTTCATCCAAGCCGCATGAAAGCAATCGTGAATGGTTTCAGAATGCAATTGTAAATCGCAACAACAACAACAATACCAACGTACCAAGCCCGTCAAGTTCATCTTCCTCAAGCTCATCTAGTCTGCCAAACCCACCAAACGTGGCACCAAGCCCTTCTAGTTCATCAAGTTCCTCGAGCTCGTCTTCTTCAAGTTCATCCTGTCCGTATGCAAATGCCGGAGATTGGTTTCGGAAATCGATTCTAGACCGCATAGCAAACGAGGCTGCGCAATTTGGTTTTGTAA
>JABCZU010000034.1:0-117 GCA_013289515.1 Candidatus Babelota bacterium
TTCTTGCGCTTGTTTTACCAAAGCCTCTTCGCGTAAAGCTGCATAGGCGCCATGATTTTTTAACTGTTCTTTTACATCGCCTGTGAATGGCTCACGACAGGTAGGACACCACTGCTT
>JABCZU010000034.1:127-4166 GCA_013289515.1 Candidatus Babelota bacterium
GGATCTTTAGATTCATCATGATCAACAAAAAGTTTTAATAGACAGGGCTGACAAAAGGAATGGGTACAAGTCAAGGTCACTTGTCTGGCCCTACACAATAATCGAAAAGACTGACCCGGAGCACTGGTACCTACCAAGACTGTTAGCCTGGTATCAGACATCGGCTCAGAACATATCACACAAGTTGCTGCATCGCTCACGGGCTGTTTAGACTCAAGCGCATCTTCAAGCAAAAAAATCATACCTTGCAATACTGGCTGATTAGTAGAAGCTTCATCTCGCATTTTATTATTTATTTTTTCTAAAAGCTTTCGCGCATGCCGAGGACTAATGGTTGTCTTAGCAGATAAAACAGCTTCAGAGACTAGCCCCTTTAGCCACCGTAGGTTCGCTTTAGCCCTTGGAATCATTTTGTATTGAGATTCTATTGTGAGATATGCATCTTGCAGCGGAATGGTTCTTTCCCCTGCCTTTCTGCCGGCTGATAGGCCATCAAAGGTCATGTGTGCTGTTAATACCATTGCCATAAGGCGCAGAGCCTGTTTTGTAAACACTTTCATTATGCTCTTTCGTATTTTTGAAGCTCCAATATCTGATCACGTAATTGAATAGCCTTTTCAAAATCAAGGCTTTCAGCAGCCAACCGCATATCCTCTTCCAATTGCTCAATAAGCAACTTAACCTGCTCTTTGTTCTCAGCCTTTGCTGCAGCCGCCTTCTTCTTGCCACCCTTGGAAGCCTTAGCAATATCTTCTTGCAACTTGGTAATGCTTTTAGTTACCTCACGCTTCACCGATATTGCGGTTATATTGTGCTCTTTATTGTACGCAACCTGAAGCTCTCGGCGACGCTCGGTTTCCTGAATAGCCTGCTGCATAGATCCGGTCAAGCGGTCAGCATAAAATAATACCTTACTTTCAGTATTACGCGCTGCGCGGCCAATGGTTAGCACCAACGAACGCGTATCACGCAAAAAACCCTCAATATCAGCATCCATGATCGCAACCAAAGCAACCTCAGGCAGATCAAGCCCTTCACGCAGCAAGTTGATACCCACCAGACAATCGAAGACGCCTGAGCGCAATTTGTGTAGTAATTCAGTGCGTTGTGGGGTCTTGATTTCGCTATGCATGTAGCAAACGTTAATCTTGTGCTGCTCTAAATAAAGCGCCAGGTCCTCAGCCGATTTTTTAGTCAGCACCGTAACCAAGGTTCTAAAACCTTTTTCCGTTGTCTGTCTAATGCTAGCCATCAGGTGCGTAAGCTGTCCTTCTCGCGGAACAATCTCAATTGGGGGATCAATGATACCGGTAGGACGGGCAATTTGTTGCACAATTTGGTCAGCATGCGTCACTTCATACTCGCCTGGCGTTGCCGAGACAAAAATAACGTCCTTAAAATAACGCTCTATTTCTTCAAACTGTAACGGCCTGTTGTCATAGGAGGCCGAGAGTCTAAAGCCATACTCTATCAGTGCCTTCTTACGTGCCCGATCGCCATTGTACATCGCACGTAGCTGCGGAATAGCAATATGGGATTCATCAATCACCAATAAAAAATCTTTATCAAAAAAATCAAAGAGTGGATAGGGAGCCTGTCCTGGCAGACGACCATCAAAATAGCGTGAATAATTTTCAATGCCGGAGCAGTAGCCGGTCTCGCGAATCATATCAATGTCATGAGATATGCGGGTCAAAAGACGCTCTTTGTATAATGGATTTTCCATTGCAGCAGCTTCCCGTTCAAGGTCAGCTTTAATCAGGCCAAGGGCAGCATCACGCTTCTCCTGTGTTGTCACAAAGTGCTTTGCCGGAAAGATAAGTGTGTTATCAAGCGTAGAAAGCACTTTGTGCTCGCGCCTATCCACCAGTTCGATCAGCTCAATCACATCACCAAACAGCTCAATGCGCAGGTTATCACGCAAATACGGCAGATTAATGGTAATAGTATTGCCCACCACCTTAAAAGTTCCCGATGTGCTTTCAACATCATTGCGCTTGTACTGGATAAAAATAAGCTTATCAATCAGCTCTTTACGTGAAATCTTTTGGCCAAGCTGCAGAGAAAAGGTCAGCTCGCGATAGTCGGTTGGGTTACCCAGCGAATAGATGGCAGACACCGAGGCAATAACAATGACATCGCGCCTATTAATCAGCGAGGCTGTTGCTTCAACGCGCAGACGCTCTATTTCGCTATTGATCTTGGTCTCTTTGGGCACATAAATATCTTGTGCCGGCATGTATGATTCCGGCTGATAATAATCATAATAACTGACAAAATAGCAGACCTTATTTTCAGGAAAGAAGAGGCTGAACTCTTCGTACAATTGCGCAGCCAACGTTTTATTGGGAGAGAGGATCAGGACCGGTTTATTGTGCCTGGCAATAACGTTTGCCAATGTAAAGGTCTTTCCCGACCCCGTAACACCAAGAAGCACCGACTGCCGGGGGCGGTCGGTGCTTAATTTTTCTATTGCTTGAGGCTGATCACCAGCCGCTGCAAACGGTGATAATAGTTTAAACCGTTCTTTTTTTATACTCATAATGGACTGGATGAGGATGATGACCAGGGTGATGAGCTGGATGAAGACGAGGACGATGGCCAGGATGATGAAGGCCTGATCATTGCAGGAGGAACTGCTAATCCATTAGAAGCTGTATCTAAAAGCGCTAACACAAGCGCTTCCCGCTTTCCTTCAGTAAGAGATTTATCAAAGACTTTGCCAACGGCCTTTGATAGCTTACCTGTGATTGACTGCATAATATCAGTATATCTGGGATGCCCAGCTAAAAACTTTTTTGCCTCTTCTTTCCACATAAATCGACTCTTGGGGAAAAGAGCCTCAAATGTAGTAATTTTTTCAAAGTCTTTGTCATTATGCACAATGTCGCATCGCAGTACAAGACCCCACATAAAACGCGTCTTACTTAAATCACTCATCGTCTGAATACATGCGGTCAATAATATGGTTAATTGCTCAGCCTTTTCTCTAATCAGTCCCAATAAGTCTCTTGTATGCTCACAGATCACATTGGCATCGTTCTGGGCCTGCTCAGTCTCTATGCTTAATGTGCTAAATTTCAAAGTTGAACTGCCTAAAAAGGCACGTGCTCTCACCAAATAGTCTAGAGCATCTATGCATTTTGTTCCTTGATCAAAAACATCTCTTACATTCTGCTCGTTAGTCTCTTTTCCTTTTTTCAATGCATAGATATAGCGAACATTCTCCAGTTCTCTATTCAACCCTGCCTTAGCCGCATCGTCAAGGGCGTCTACACAAGCCCAACCCTCGTTTTGCAAAAATCTCTTGGTAATTCTTGCCATACAAGCCTTTTCTGATTCAGCCTCTTCTTCAGAGCCATTGCTTACTAAGTCTTTAATAAGCTTTTCATGCATAGTAAGTTTTTTTAAAAACTTTTGGGCTTTTGCAAGGTCACTCTTGTCATTAAAATAAACCTCACCAAGATCTGTTAAATCCCTAGTGGAGGCATTTTTGATTATAGGAGATGGATTGTCTGAATCAGAACCAGAATCTAGAGAAACGTTTCCAGAGTCTGGAGGCGTCTGCTCTTTGCATTCGTCCACCCCTTTTTTTTGTCCACCAAAAGAAGTCGGTGCCTTAATAATTTGGATCGGGCTTGAAACACGATGATTTGGGCTTAAAATAGGGTTTTGCATTGCACAAAGCGAACAAGACAAACAACCAGAGATGATATATAACAATAACGACAATTTGGATATGCTCTTTTTCATAGCAATTCTCTCGCAACTAAATGAATGTACCACAATCTACCATTAACAAGACTTGATTCGACCGCCTATTGTCCGCTAGTCACAGGAACCGTTACGTATAAGCAACCGGGACCAACATTAAACTCCTTTTCGCAGCAAGCAACCCATCTTGGGAAAAGAGCTATTAGTTTATGTGAAATGACAATAAAAAGTCAACCGTTAAAATGTTCGTTTTTTGACTAAAAACGCTCAAAATGTTCAATATATTTTCTGTAAGTATAAAATCAATCAATCAAAATAGCAATGT
>JABCZU010000034.1:4176-9703 GCA_013289515.1 Candidatus Babelota bacterium
ACGCATTAATATTCTCTTTTGCTCGCTTACATTTCTTTTCTTCGCCATTCGAACAGTAGTCTATAAGATGAAACGCCGATGCCTTTGCTTTGTCAATCATGCAATATTCCTTATCCAATGCTTTGATTGCCCTAGTCCACGCAAATAGACCGGCCCTTTTCTCATGACAAGGAATAGTCTGGTCAAAATAGTTTCTTTTAAACCTGTCGTAGAGTGTATCAGCTTCTTGCAGGCATTCAAGCATTTTTTCATCCTCTTCTGACATGCTATCCGTTACGGCCAATAAACAGCACAGAAATCGTATCAGACTACTTTTTGGTGCACACTCTAGTACACCAATTACATAGCTCCAGAGAAAAGCTTCTGAGCTAGAACGAATCCATGCCATTGTTTCGTGGCTGGCAGAACGATCATAATTTATTTTTGTTAAGCAGATAAGCGCTAAACTACATAAATACCCCTGATCAAGAGCGCAAAGAAGAGGACTTAAGAATTCCCACGACTCTCCTGCCCGGGGGGTATCAATCATATCGAATTTCTTGCACTCCTGCGCAAGGCTATAAATCGTGTCTTCCAAAAGTATCTGAGAAAAGCCCATAGTAGTATTATCTATAAAAGCATCGGGCGCTCTTTTTGTGCGCTTCATTCTGCTTTTACTTTTAATAGGGGAATATGCTTGTGTTATTGTTTTATCCATCAAGGGAGGCTGTATCGCTCCATAGATGTTGCCAGAGAATAAGGACAGAAAGCCAATAGACAATGCTTTTACGTTTACTATACATTTCATGCGCGCTCCTACGTGCAAAAAACCGGTGTCATTACTATCATCAAAACGATAGCACAATTACTGGAAATTAGCAGTATGAAATGTGGGGAGTGGAGAAACTGGCCTGGCCGCCCTACTACGCTCTGCGAGCTTCGAAGGGCATACTTCGCTCTTCATTCTTGTTATTAATATTCCTCTTTAGGCGAAGATGGCTTGCCATACGAAGCTCCGTAGGAGCGAAGTATGGCGGGGCTGATGGGGCTCGAACCCACGACCTTCCGCGTGACAGGCGGACGCTCTAACCAAACTGAGCTACAGCCCCCAAAGAATGGGGAAGAATACGATACGAATATCGTCCTAACATTTTGCCAAAAATCACGGTTTTTGCAAGCTATATCTTCAGTAAATCACAGAAAGTACCTTCTGTACAATTGCTTTTGCGTCAATGCCTGCCCACGATAAGAGGGATTCTGGGCTTCCAGAGCGGGGAATCTTTGTTACCGCCATATGTTCAAGCCGTATAAAATTATAGCCGGACAGCGCTGATTGTACGGCGTCACCAAGGCCGCCCTCGAGATAGTGGTCCTCTACGGTGATCAGTAGATCATTGGAAAATCGGGCCATCTCCACCAGTGACTCAACTTCAAGCGGCTTGATACTGTAAAGGTCGAGGATAGCTACCTCGATGTCATGCTCCTGCAACAGGATATCATATGCCTTTAATGCCTCATGCAAGGTAATACCAGCGGTGACGATGCATGCACGATCTACGTAATTTTTTGATATTTTAACTAAGCGACTACCGCCGATATAAAAAAAGGCATCATGAGGATACAGTACCGGCAGGTCAGCACGTGTTGCGCGTAAATACGAGATTCCACCAGTGTATTCGGCCATGCACTGTGTTAATTTATAGGCTGATACGGCGTCGCTTGGGTACAATACAACAGAATTGGGAATAGCACGCATCATGGCAATATCTTCAAGCGCCATTTGCGATGGCCCATCCTCACCAATCGATACACCACAATGCGTACCGCAAAGCCTAAGTGGAACATCACCGATGGCTGCCATGCGGATCTGATCATGGGCTCTAGTAAAAAAGGCACCAAAAGTAGCTGCAAACGGTATCTTGCCACGTAGCGCAAGGCCAGTGGCCACGCCAACCATATTTTGCTCAGCAATAAAACATTCAACAAAGCTGTCTGGATTTTGCTTTTGAAAGATTTCAGTGTAGGTTGAATTTTTTACATCAGCATCCAGCACAAAAATGTCTTGGTTAACCTTACCCAGTGCTGCCAATGCGTGGCCAAATGCCTTACGTGGCGCCAGTGTAGCGCCAAGGTCAAACTGCTTGATCGCTGGATCATTGGTCAATAAAGTACGATCAAACTGACACAGCGGGCGTTTTTCTTGCATGGCCATTTGCACCAATGGCTGATGAAAAGCATATTCACTCTTATACGCTGCCGCCGTAGAAAAACGTTTGTTAAGGCCTTCAATAAGGTCTGCAAGCTCATCCTGTTTAAATGCTTTGCCGTGAAAAGCTGGCTTGTCTTCAATCCCATCAAGGCCGTGGCCCTTAAAGGTTTTGGCAATGATCATGGTTGGCTTGTCAGCAATAGTTTTTGCATCGTCAAATGCTTGCACAATGGCGGCAATATCATGGCCATCGATCACAAACGTATGCCAGCCAAAGGCCTGAAATTTTTGCGCGTAGCGGTCAATATGGTGCTCATCAATTGAGGGCCCAGATTGTGCCAGCCGGTTGGCATCAAGAATACCGATAAGGTTATTCATGGCATAATGTGATGCAAGCTCTGCAGCCTCCCACACCGAGCCTTCTGCCAGTTCGCCGTCACCAAGCATGACGTAGGTGCGATAGCCAAGCTTATCGTGCCGCGCATTCATTGCCATGCCAAGGCCAATCGATAGCCCCTGCCCGAGCGACCCGGTTGCCGCCTCATTGTAGGCAAAACGGGGCGTTGGATGGCCTTCAAGGTTGCTGTCAATGCGACGGAAGCTTAAAAGCTCTTCATCGGTAATCACCCCACGCTGGTGCAGCGCCGCATACACCACCGGCACCGCATGACCTTTGGAGAGAATAAAGCGATCATTGGTTGCATTGCTTGGATCTTGAAAATCATAGCGTAGGACATGAAAATACAGTACGGCGACAAGGTCGGCAGCCGACAGGCAGGAGGTTGGATGCCCTGAGCCGGCCTGCGTGGTTGCTCTCAGGCTATCAATGCGGATTTGTAGCGCTTTATATGCCAGAAAATCTATAAGTTTCTGATCAACGGGCTGATTCATGGACGCTTCCTTGCGCTAGCATATCGCCTGGTAATGACATCGCCTTTAAATACGTAAACACTAATTGCGTCCATGTTTCCATGCTATCATAAAAGGCATCCATCTGCTCAAGCGTCATTAGCTGACCCTCTTTCAGCTCGCTGCGCACCTGAATGGCGTCGCTATCACCTTCCAGTAAAAAAGCAAAACCAACATGCACACGGCCCACTTCATTGCTGTCATCGTTGATAATACCAAGCGGCTTAATGGCCAGGTTACCGGCGTAGGCAACCTCTTCGGCAAATTCGCGCCGTGCCCAGTTTTCCATTGCGCCATCGGTGATATCCTCTTTGCGGATGTGGCCGCCAATGCCAAGGGAATGTTTATCCTTCAAGCGTGCTTCGCTAGCCGTACTACGTCGCTTCATTAAAAAGTACATGTCATCATGGCGAAAGATGAGATAGGGGATAATCTGTTTGTAGGTAGGATCGGCTTCCATGACAGAGCGCCATAAAAACTGCTGATTATTTTGTACTATGGCGACATAGTCACTATAATCGGCATCGGTAAGCGGCTTAAAGCCTTGCACATCGCCCTTAGCAAATAAAATGTTACGTTGAACGACCAAAATTTCTTCATCTTTTTTTTGAAGTACCGGTTGTACTGGCGTTGTAGCGCTGCTATTCATCAGGATTCCTTCTCATCAAAATATACGATTGATAGGCTATTTTTTTACTCCCTAGCATAGCTTATTTTCGATTCGTTTCAATCAACAACTTCTCAAATTAATTTTCTATTTGACATTGTAGTGGCGAGCTTGATATACTAAAAACAGAATTAAAAGTGATATTTTTGCATAAAATTATCTAAAAAGTGGAGTTTAACCATGTTAAAAAAAATGTTAATAGCAACATCCCTGGTCCTATCAGCATGCTATTTTTCAGCTACATGCACCCAAGCTGATACTTCGCCAATCCCGAGCTCTAAAAAGTCACCAAAGCGAAAACATCAAGAGATTATGAGTCCCAGAGAAACGCCAAAGCGAAAAAAACAAGAAATTGCGAACTTTTTCGATGCTATACAACAGGGAGATTTGGACCGGGTAAATGCACAGATACAAACAAATGCGACTCTTGTAAACACCAAAAATGCTAACGATAGCACCCCTTTAATAGAAGCTGTAACATCTGGTAATATGCCAATCATTCAGTCGTTAATTGATGCAGGCGCTAGTATCAATGCGCAAGGAGTTCTTGGGGTTACTGCATTGGTAGCAGCAGCCCAGAATAACAACCCAAGCCCTACTATCATACAAGCTCTTATTAATGCAGGTGCTCATGTTGATGAGAAAACTATGTCGGACGAAGAATACGGAATAGCACCATTATTTGCGTTTATTGATAACAACATGCTTATGTCTTCCAGTCCAGATGCACAGTTAGCAGAAAAAATTCTTACTATACTTCTTGGTGCTGGCGCAGATATAAACACTAGATGTGGCGGGTTTACGCCTCTGGATCTTGTTAGATTTAAGTTACGCCATCAACCGGACAATGTTGCTTTGCTAAAAATTGTTGATATTCTTACGGCTATAGCGGCTCTATAAGATCCTGAATGTCCACAATTCTATAAAAATAACGCGATTCAGAAACCGCCCCGACCACACCGCTCAAATGGACAAGCACAGGAACAATGCCAAAACCACGTGGTGTTGAGAGCTGTTTGATCTTTTCCTTAACCTCACGAATGATAGCCGAGCCCACCTCGCGACGCTTGAATTTAAACTCACAAACAAAAAGATTTTTGGTGTGCGTTTGAATTAAATAATCGATCTGACAACCCTTATGGCGTGTTGTTGGGCGCTGCATATAGGGATTATCTGCCACCACATTGCTTGATTTAATATCAAGTGCCTGTAACAATAATGGACGATTATTCAGGAGTAAATTTTCAACCTGCAAGCCCAAGATTGTGTCCCAGCCTGGCAGATCGTCCAGCGACATATCTTTATAACGCCCAAGCTCAATTTTAGGCAGATTAGGCTCAATGTACTTAAGAAAAAAACGTACATAGTTGTCGCTCAATCGATATAAATTCTGCTTACCCAGCTGCTCTGTTTTCAAAGACCATGAATAATGGTTGCTTACAAAACCAGCGGTAACAAGATCTTGCATCATAACATCGAGTGAATCACTCGTTACATCATCCAGCGTATCTTGAATTGCGCTCAGGTCCTTCATGCCATCAATTAAAACATAAAGCATTTTTTTATAGGTTGACCCTTGCCCATTAAACAGATCATGAAAAATTTCATTAAATTCTGTTGTTAAAGCGCCATTTTTTTCAAAGCACAGCTGCTTGATATTCTCATCGGCCATATAACGCTCAGAGATTTTTTCCAAGTACGATGGGATGCCACCCACCACCGATAATACTTTAACCATTTCGTAGGTGGATCCCTTAAAGCCT
>JABCZU010000035.1 GCA_013289515.1 Candidatus Babelota bacterium
GCAACGGCAATGAACGTTAAAAGACTTCATGCTCCCGACTCCTTTTTTTGGCAACCTACTCCGCCCCTACTCCGCTGAAGCTACGAAGGGCAAGTTCGTTTTTAACGTTACCATGGCTGGAGCAAAAAGGGAAATTTATTTTTGATTTTTATTGTGTCCTGGCCTTGGTAAAGCGTGCGTGCTATAATGACACACAGCAATAGGCGTCATCGAATTGAACCATAGACATGGGAAAAATAATGAAAAAACAGCTTCATACTGGTGTAAGTGACTATAAAAAACTTATTGAGGGTGGTTATTACTACGTTGATAAGACGCTGTTAATTAAAGAATTGCTAACCGTTGGAGGAGAGGTAACGCTTATTTGCCGGCCACGTAGGTTTGGTAAGACCCTTAACCTTTCGATGCTACACCATTTTTTTGAAAAACCATTGCAACATGATGGCCAGCAAACGGACACGGGCACAAGCCATCTTTTTACTGATACAGCAATCTGGCAGGAGCCACAATACCGTGTTTTGCAAGGGCAAAGTCCTGTAATCTTTCTTACCCTTAAGGAAATTAAAGAAGGTTCTTGGGAGGCAGCGCGCGAAAAGCTGGCGTTTGTAATTGCTGAAGAATATAAACGCCATCGTTATTTCATCGAAACGAACGCCTCTTTACTTGATTCAATCGATGTTGAAATATTCAATCGCCTTGCTAGGCAGCAAGGCTCAGATGTTGAGATGAGCCAAAGCATAAAATTTTTAACAAAACTTTTGCATGCCGTTACCAACAAACTTGTAATTGTTTTGCTCGATGAATACGATACGCCAATCCATGCTGCCTATACAGAAGGCTATTACGATACAATGGTCAACTTCATGCGTGGATTGCTAACGGCCGCATTCAAGGATAACAAGCATCTTGGACGAGCCGTATTGACCGGTATCTTGCGTACAGCAAAAGAGGGGATATTCTCGGGTCTTAATAATCTATCGGTCTGTACGCTCCCATCAGATTATTTTGCTGATAAGTTTGGTTTTGTTGCCAAAGAAGTTGATGAGCTTATCAAAAACCAAGAGATAGCCATATCACCTGACGCTGTTAAACAGTGGTACAACGGTTATCGCACTGGAGAAGACACTCTTGTCTATAACCCCTGGTCAATTATAGAATGCGCAAAAAACAAGGGCAGGCTATTAACCTATTGGGTTAATACAAGCGACAATAAAATCATTAAAAAAGTCATTACAAATTCTAGCGCGCAGGCAAAAAAAGAATTAGGAGATCTTCTTTCAGGGGCACAACTTAACAAAGAAATTGATGATGCATTTATTTTTCCTGGCATTGAAAACAGTCAAACAGCTCTATGGAGCCTCCTCATGTTTAGTGGGTATATTACCTATTCACACCGTGGCATTACAGGAAGGGGAAAATATTTGTGCTCACTTGTAATTCCCAATAATGAAATAAAAGCGCTATACGAAGATCTTCTCATTGATATTTTTAATGAATCACTAAAGACTGTTACCCATGATTACATGGTAAAGGCCTTGATAGACGGCAAAGCCGAGATGTTTTCAAAAATGCTTACCGATTTTGTTATGAACAGTATGAGTTTTTATGAATTTGGTGAGGATGAGCCTGAAAAAAGCTATCATATTTTTTTCATGGGACTTTTAGCATTTCTTAAAAGCACCTATGAAATTCGATCCAACCGAGAGTCCGGTATGGGACGCTTTGATATTATGCTCATTCCAAAAGATAAAACGAAACTTGGTATACTTTTTGAGTTTAAAAAATCTGATTCCAATAAGAAAGCAGCCTTTACCAGGGCAATTAATGATGCCTTTAAACAGGTCCAGGAAAAGCATTATGTGCAAGAGCTGCACGCCCAATCGGTTACCAACATTATTACCTACGCAATTGCATTTTATGGTAAGGAGCTGGTCATAAAGCATGAGCTGAATTAGAAAAAAGGCCAGTACAGATACAATCAAAAAGCCCGGATGTTGCGTTCATCCGGGCTTTCCCCATTTTAAAAAAAAGTAGATCCTGAAACGAGTTCCCAGCCTTCGCGTACCCTTCGAGACGATTGCTTCGCAATCTCCTCAGGGTGAGCGCTCCCAGCCTACGCACACCCTTCGACAGAGCTCAGGGTGAGCGCTTTGTTCCGCTCATACCCCTCGACAAGCAGGGCTTGCTCGGGGTCCTCGGGATATTTAAAATTATCCCGCTCATCCTGAGGAGGCTCGTAAGAGCCGTCTCGAAGGACGAACCACGGCGGGGCAGGCGTATGGCATGTTCGTTTTTAACGTTACCATGGCCGGAGCAAAAAGGGAAATAAAATTTAATAGTTTTTATGATAAAGAGATGAGCGCATTTTGTATGTCTTGGTCGGTATCAGCAATAATTTTAGCAACGGCATAGAGTGGGTATGAGTGAATGTTGTCATGCATCGAATAATTATTGCTAGAAAACCTGATGCCATACGGGGAGTTTGGGTGATTGTCTAAAAATGATCGCATGCTTTTCATAGAAGTTCCTTTACCGCTTTTTACCTCAATGGGGATTATGCTTGTTTCTTGCTGGATAACATAATCTACTTCAGCCTCTCCGCCGCGCGTCTCACGTTGCCAATAATAGAGCTGTGTATCGCTGCGAGGGTGCGCATACGCAAGAAGTTCTTGTCCTACAAAAGCTTCAACAAGCTCCCCTTTATTAACAAACTCATCCAGCGGGTTGAGCATCCAGGAACCTGTTTTTAGGCCCAAAAGAAATTGTGTCAGCGCAACATCAATTAAGATTATTTTGAATGAGTGCAGATCGGCCTGAGCGCCCAAGGGGATTCCTTGCGCGGAGGTGCACATTATTTTGTGCGCTATATTTGCGGTAAGCAGAAGATCAAGGCAGGGTGCAAGCTCTCGTTTTCTATAGTCACCTTCAATATCGCTGTACTTAAATTTTCTTCCCACTTGAAGGGGTATATGGGTAAAGAGTACATTAAGATATTTTATTTGGTACGTTTGCGCATATTTTTCAAAGTCTTGCTTATAGGTCTTGATAAGTGTCTGCGGAATTTCTGAACATGCGTGCAAATCGTGCATGGTTTGCCAACAAGCAACCATCTTTGGCATGCCCCCAATCATCAGGTATTGCCCAACCAAATCAAGAAATTTATTGTGAACTACGGATGATAGTTCTGTAGTGTGTTGTGTTGTTGCATCAAGCGAGTGTGAGAGAATTATTTGTATAATGTGTGGTTCAAGAGCGCCTAAAAATTCCATGAAGGAAAGTGGGTACATATTAAATGAAGAAACGCGACCAACCGGCATCCCCACTGTCTTGAGCGCAAAATCTAACAGCGACCCTGCCGCTATAACATGGAGTTCTGGCATCATTTCGTAAAAATAGCGTAATGCAATGATTGCATTAGGTACCGTCTGAATTTCATCAAAAAAAAGCAGTGTCTGGCCTGGAATTACCTGTTGCCCGGTAAGCGAATAAATTTCCTGTAAAATTCTTTGGGGATCAAGTTTTTTATCAAAGATACTTTTTGCTTCAGGCCATTGCTCAAAATTAAATTCTACAAAAGAGGGAAATGAGGCGCTAAAAACACGTACTGAATGAGTCTTGCCAACTTGCCGTGCCCCACGGATAATGAGTGGCTGGCGGAGTGGGCTTGATTTCCATGCATTCAAAAAATAATCAATAAAACGTTTCATATGCCTGCCAATGGTTAAAATTCAGGGGTAATCTGGGGCCTTTGTGGTTGAAATTCAGGCTTAGCCTAACCAGATGATGGTTAACATGCAAGTTTTTAGTCAAACATCACTATAGTGACGCCTTCAGGGCAGGCTTGATTACCGTATTAATGACGCTTTTTATTGCAGCGCTGTCAGAAACTTTTTTAATAGCATCCTCAAGATCCTTCAAAGACTTTGTACGTTTGGTGCGGTAGGCCTCTTCATCCGGTGTCAGCGCCCTAGTGATTGGTTCTCTTAGCGCTGTATATTTAGCATCCGCCTTGCTCTTCCACGCTTGTACACCCTTGTTAATGCGATTCACTACCAGCGAGGCGAGATCAGATTCAGGTAGCATAGCCTTAAAAAAGGGGCTTTTGAGCAAGGACCGAGCGGCTCCCTGTTCCTTTTGATCGGCGGTTCGCCCCTCGTCCTCAGTCAGGGTTGCGGCATCTACGATGTTTGGTGCAAGAGAGGTCCACAAGGTTTTAATTTCGTTTTCATGTTTTTGTACGTCGTTGTTTGCATGTGTCTCTAACCACTGCTTAAGCTCACCGCTTTTTTTTGCCTTCTCCAGACTCTCAACCTTTTTCCGCAAGGAACTTAGTTTTTCTGTATCACTATCCAGCAGCGATAAGGCAAAGTCGGTGGTATCCTTACGGTCAGCGCTATACTTTTGTAAGGTTTCAACGATATCTTTGGCCTTATCACGGGCAGCTTCATAGTTTTTATCTAAATCTTTCTTTTCTTTGGGTGCATGTGCACGGTGTGATGATTCTTTTTCAGGCGTTTTATCATTGGAGGCCAGCTGGGTATCGCTTTTTGAGCCTGCATCTGATTCGTCCTCTTCATCTGCGTGGTCACCTGATGGAGAACCGCTTGACCGCATACCGGGGCCACGGGAACCGCCACGTGATGCACGTGATTGACTCTGGCTTCCGGAGCCAGCATAACCATCGCCGCCATAACCGCCGTAACCGCCACCACCGTACGATCCGCGTGATCCAGATGATTTGTAGGGTGAGCCATAAGATGATGAGCCGCCATAAGATGAACCTTTGGATTGGGCAGCCGCCTTACGCTGTTGCTCAGCGCTCTTTACGGCCTGCTCGGCCGTTTTTTTTTGCGTGTCTATGTCGCTGGTGACCTCTTTAGAGCTAACAATGGTCTCCAATTCTTTGAGCAGCGGTGCTACATCGTCAGTGAAAAGTGCAACGGTGTCATTTTCCAAGCGTTGTTGCTCGGTGGTTGCAGCGGCGTGAAGCTGTTTTTTGAGGGGAATTGTCTGAGGCTTTGGTGTAGCTTGCCCTTCGAAGCCCTTCGTCCCTCGATACACCTCGCCGTGCTCGGCACTCGGGATGACCGGATCGGAGTCGGGGCGAAGTAGGGATTGCTCGGTGAGCAGGCTGTCGTCATCGGTGAAGGTTTGGTCCTCAGGTGATGCATCGCCAAAAAGTGGGGTATTGAGGAACACCACATAGCTAAGGCCAACTAATAGCAATCTGATTGTTGTATGTAGTCTCATTATGCAGCCTCCGCAGCTTGTGGAATGTATGATTTTCGGCCTAGATTACGCAGGAGATCATCGCCAATTTCGCGGTCCTCATCAACGATCTGGCTGGGAATCCTTTTATTGAGTACCTCAGCCTTTTTTAATAAGTCGATCATTTTAGTGCGCAGCTTCTTACGAGCCTCTTTTTGTGCCTCTGGGGGCGCGAGTAAGGCGCGCATGTAAATCTTGTCGCCGGTATCGCTGATAATATTTTTCAGTACTGCCTCAAAGGCATCAATAATCGTTTGGCATGCAATAAATTCATCTTTAAAGAGTGGCGAAAACAATGAGGCGCCGCCGGTGCTCTTTTTTTCTATTTCGCTGGATACGGCTATGAGCTGGTCGCATACTGTCTTGCATGCGGCAAAGGCCTGGTCAGTTGGCTGGACGATCTCCTTAGCCCCTTTTTTAATCTTGTTTAATGGAGGGTTGATAAAGAGCTCGCGCGGGTCATCTGTTTTTGCCGCTTCAATGACCGTCACCGACTCCTTTTCCTTTGTCTGAGGTGTTGGCGTGGCAAAGAGGTCTTCGCCAAATGCTGGTGAGGAAGGGTTATTTGCCTCTTCTTCAAGTGCCTTCTCAAGTTCCTTCATAAAGGCTGCCAAAAATTCATCATCACTGCCTGGTGTAGCCTCGTCTGCCTGAATAGTAGTAACCTGGCTGAGGCGGGCGATGAGCAGTGCCATGAAAAGCAGTATTTTAACGCACCATTTCAAACGTTGTAGTCGATTTCTTTTCATTTCCAGCCCAATCTTTGCTTAGCTAGTTATACACTTTGGTAGGACGGCATATGGTGTTTATTTCCATTATTAATATTTTAATAATGGGGTGGCCGATAAGTCAACAAAAGGAGATCAAGCGATATGCATAAGCCAGGCTTTTTTATGCTTGAGTTGCTGTTGGCGACCGCCTTTTTTATGGTATTTGCGGTGGCTTTATCCCGCCACGTTGGGTCATTTTTATGCTTACAGCAGGGCAATGGTGTTCGTATAGACAGGCTTTCTTTGGTCAGCGATGCCTTAGAGCGGCCGCAAAGTGCCACGGTGACCAGAAGAAAGGGGGTGCATCAGGTGCATTGTGAGTACCATAATGTATCATGTCCCCAGCAGTTTACCACAACTGGTGCGTTAGATGAAATGCTGGTTAAAAGGGCTTTTCAGGGGGTTGCTATTAAACAGGCAGGGGTTGCTATGCATACTGGCCTGCCGGCACTGTCGCTGGTGATGGTGACCAATCATAAACAATAGTGTAAAAAAGAGGGGTGCCAATGACAGGATCAAAAGCCTTTACCTTGGTTGAATTGCTGGTTTATACCGTCTTGTTTTCACTGTTAATGATCGGGATGATCGGTTTTTTTCAGACGATCTATGCCAGCCTGAGGGGTAAAAATAACGTGGTTATCGACCAGCTGCACAATGCATTGGCCCTTGATATGATCAAGCGAGATTGCATGTCGGCATCGTTTGATCCTGTTGACTGGGACGTGGAGCGAGGGGTATTTAAAAAATATACGTTAACGGCAAGTGGTAGTCCAACGAGTAGCAGTATTGGTTGGCAGATGCGTAAGGGTAGGCTGTGCCGCATCGAGGGCGTGTATGATGGTATTAACCATCGCTGGGCAAAGCGAAGCGTTAGCGCTATTAAGGGCAGCATACAGGCCTTGCAGCTGCAGCCAGTGCGCGCGTCTGGAGAGCGGCACATTACCCATGTTCGCATACGATTTACGGTGGATGCTCCCTTCCATTCGAACCTTCGCACCCCTCTACTCGTCCCTCGACAGAGCTCGGGACTAAAGGCAGCGCCTTTAATATCCCGCAGGGCGAACGGTTCTGACTCCCCCGGTCACCCTGAAGGAGCGCAGCGAGTTGAAGGGCAGGAGCTGTACTGCACGCTCAGAAATCGGGTGATCGTATGAAAAAATCACCGGGAACGGCACTGCTGGCACTGCTCATGATGTCAGCGCTGGCCAGTACCTTTTTATTGCGTACCTGGTTTGTCGCAAGCTTGTATAACGATACCATCAGCCAGCGTGAGGCCTGGTATAAAAAATTGTATAGTACCGATGCCGCTCTCTCGCTTGGCATTGTATTGGTTAAAACACATTTTGACCATATACTAGGGCTTTGTAAGCAAGAATCAAAGCCGCTGATCTTGGATATTACAAGGCTATTTCCACTACAAGCTGGTCAGTTGGGTAAGCAGCAACGTATGCTGTTGTCTTTGCAGAAGTATGGTGATGATAAGCAGGGTGGAGCCCTTTTGGTAAAGGCTTCCTGCGTTGCAACAAGAACAAATCTGTGCGATGTACAATGTGTGATAAAAAAAGCACCGCCTTCTTTATTGGCCAAACCGAATGAACATGCGGTGGTGGTTGAATATTTTACTATCGGCACTGGCGTTTAATATCGCCTTTTTCTACCCAGAGCAGGTGGGGTGGATGATCTTGGCCTTCCCTGTGTTCTTGTGGCGGGCATTGAATGTGTACACAGCCAAGGTCACTGCCTTGCAGGGCGGCTTTCTTTGGGGCCTCATTGTTTTTGGCATGCACTTTCATTGGCTTGCCCAATTATTATTGCAGCATGCTAATGCATCGTGTGCATTCTGCCTTTTTTTGTATGGCTGCCTGGTGGTGTATGGCGCGCTTACAACGGCAGTTTGGTTTTTGGTAATGAGCATGTGGCGTAGCCTCTTTTTCATCCCCGTATTCCTCGCCTACTGGTTTTGGGTAGACTACTTCTTTCTTTATCCACTCGGCTTTGGTATGGGGTATCCGTTTATCAACCCGCTACTGTCGCTGGTGTCATATCAGCCATGTAGGTTGCTGCTGTGGTGTATCGGTGTGTTAATGTACGGTCCGACCTCGCAACCGTTGGCATTACCAACGGTGCTACACCTACCGCCAGTGGTGAGCCGGGCGTACCATTATGACCAGCCGTGGCGGTGTAATAGCGATGTTGTGGGGCATAAGCTGTATCGTCAACTTGACAGGCTTGCAGCAAGGCTTAATGCTCAGCCATGGTCATTTGTTGTTGCTCCTGAAAGCACGTTTATGTTTCCGCTGCATAAGCACCAGGACCTGATACATTTGTGGTCGTCGGCATTGCCACCATCAACGCATATGATGATTGGTAGCATTTATAAAGACGAGCGGGGGGGGCATTATCAGGCGGTGTACTGGTTACACGGGTGTCTGATAATTAATGTTTATGTTAAAAAAATGGCGGTGCCGATTGTGGAAACAATGCCAGCGCAATGGCGCAACAGTTGCCTACATAACCTTTTTCTCAAAGAGGGGGAGGGTGAATGCCGGTCAATGACCAAGCAATTGCCTGGCTGTGTTGATTATTTTGATATTTCTGCTCAGGTACGCGTTATTCCGCAGATCTGTCTGGAGTTTTATTGTAATTCAGGCGCAACTATTCGTCGGCACCTGAATTACAATACATACAACTATGTCTTTTTGTTTTTGAACGACAGCTGGTTTAACAGCTTTTTTTGTTCACTGCTGTATCGCTTGGCGGTGCTCAAGGCCCAGCTAATCGGCGTGCCAGTGTGGTACATTGGGCATGATGAGTGTAGGGTGATAATGCCTAATATCGCGCCTGGGCCGGGCGCACAATGCTAATGCCCGGATGCATAACATGTCCGGGCATAACATAGCATATTATTAATGGAACCATCTCAACACCACTCAATGATGATGATGATATTAAATACGTTGAAGACCTGGGTCTTATCAAAGTCAATGGTCAAAATAGATGGATTTCTAACCCAATTTATCAGGAAATTTTGCCCCGTGTCTTATCCAGTAAATATCAAAGTGCAATGGCAGGTCTGTCAGTTGCTTATTACAATGCGGATGGAACACTTAATATGCATAAACTTTTGCTTATGTTCACAGAGTTCTTCCGAGAAAATTCTGAAAGCTGGATTAAGCCAGAGGATCCCAATAAAGAAAATAAGAACAATGCCCCCTATACTGAATCTGGGCCCCATTTGATACTTTTTGCTTTCTTGCAGCGTATTATTAACGGCGTCCCTCGATACAC
>JABCZU010000036.1 GCA_013289515.1 Candidatus Babelota bacterium
TCTGTAATGACAATATTTTCATAATTCTCTTGGTCAGCCTTCTTTGTCCAATTAAAAGAACCGTTCCATAATTTATTATCAATAAGTGCAAATTTGTGGTGCATGCGTGCGATACTTCGTTTGTTACGCCTGCACCGCCTCTTAGTTTTAAAGCGCGATCGCGTGATCTTTTTTTGCATCCTTCGTGGCGCCCTAAAGACATAGGTAGCAATGCCATAGTGTTTGAGCTGGCGCCCTTTGCAACGCCTGCTCCTCATGCTCGATTGATCAACAATGACCTGTACATCAACGCCACGTTTTTTTGCCTGTCCCAGGGCGGACACGATTGCTTCATCTGCCAGCATGTAGATGGCAACATGGATAGTATGTTGAGCACAATTAATGAGCTCCAAGAGCCGTGCTGTCGGATGACCATGTGGGGAAAAAAGGACCTCTTCATGGTCAACACCCTGGCCAGTGCTAACGAAAAGTAAGCAGCATAAGAGTGCGTAGAGAGCTTTCATTGTAGAGCATCTTTCGTATATGTTTGAATTTTTTGGCTGCACTCCGTACATTAAAATGAGCATAAAAAACGCTAAGGGGTAGTAGGAGAGGACGAGAATGAAGCCAATGCTGGGTGTAGTGTATTATGGATTGTTAGTCTTGACAATGCTTATGCATGGTCATTATTGTCAAGGCCATTCATCTGAATCAATTGAACATCTCTATAAAAATGCTTCCGATGCGTTGCTTAGTATCTGCAAGGAGGTGCCACTCATACAAACCAAGGTGTATGCCTCACATGACCATCTTGATAAAATGCATGCGGCAGCAAAAGCGCTTGCAAAAGAAAATCAGCAGCTTAAGAAAAAATTGCAGGCCAAAGAGGATGAGCATGCTGCACTTAAAAAGAATTTATCGCAGTCAAAGCAAGATTTAGCTGTGTTGCAACAATCGCTGCAGACAACGCAGGGGAGTTTGGATGACAGTAATAAAAAACTGACAGAAGAAAAAGAGCGTTCTAATACGTTATCTGCGCAGCACACTAAATTACTTGATAAGGTTGCTGGCCTTGATACGATTCAGGGTCAACAGGAAAAGACAACATTGGCGTGTAATGATGATCAAAAGGGTGGTGAGGTTCGTGCACTCGCAGCGGCGGCCGCGCAAAAAGTTAAAGAAAAGTATGGTCATAACTTTAAGCGAAATTCAACTTCAGAGCCAAGTTCGCCACGCTGATCTTTGACAACGCTAAAATTAACATTATCAGATAAGGCATATTCAAGGCGCGCTGAAAAGTCTTTTTCGGCATCAAAGCTTTTTTGAATTTGGGCTCGCAGTTGTGGCGTTAAATTGACAGAAATAGCGCCCTTCACCTTGCTTGTCGATGCCTGGCTAAGGTCCGGTGTAATTTGGACATATTTAAACGTCTTGCCCAGGGTATCCAAAAAGACATTCATCTTTGGTGATGTCTGCGTATTTAAAAAGAGTGAATCTAAATTGCACAAAAGCATTGCGGGCAAGTCAGATTGCAATGTGACCTTCTCAGATCCCAAAAATAACAGTCCCAAAATTTGCTCTTCAGTAAGCTCGGGCGTTGATTCCAATGCCATGGTTGGCCTTTGTAAGGAGCCAGTGGCTTGCAGAGTAATAGCGTATTTATTAATACGGTTCTTTGCAATCAGTTCAATAATTGGATTATTAAAATTGTTTGGCAAAAATTGGATGGTACCATGTTCGATGTGCAAATTGTGTTGCAAAAAGCGTAAGTAGCCGCCATTCAGAGTAATAGTGCCGGTAATGGATGGAGCGTGAAAAAGACTTGATTGATCAATTGTTTTAACCTTTAAATCTAAGAGGGCTAGCGCTTCCAGCGCCGGTGTTTTAACCTTCAGGGGGTTTTGGGTAGTGATCGCTATGTCCAATGCGCATGGCCAGGCGAGATCGGGCATTGCCGGTATTCCACCCGTAAGTTCGGGTGATGATGTACCATTTTTTGTAAAGAGTGAGCCTTTAAGTATCGATTTTTTTAAGGCTAACGATCCAGACACAATCGGTTGTGTTTTCTCTGCTTTATTTATTATAAGGTTGCCATACACAACGCCAAAAAAATCCTTGTGCCAGTTCACAAACATATTATTAATTTGTAACGGAGCATACGCCGTCTTAAGCTGATAATTGTCATCCAAGGTAAAACGGGCCCAAGGGCATACGATAGATCCCTTGCTCATAGTTATGGCGCAGTGGTCAAGATCAAGCTGCTTGGTTGTGGTATTAAAATGGAGATTAGCCTGGGCGCCTTGAATGAGATTGTAGTAGTCAGGAATATGCAGTCTTCCCTGCGTCATGGTGATGCTGCCGGCAATATCACTAAGATCGCGTTGATCAATGTGCAGGTCAAAGACACACTGATTACCAAGGATTAAGCGTCGTGTGCTCTGATCAAGAAATGATTTAATCAGCGGCCATGCTGCCTGACCCTTCAGCACGAATGAGTGTTTTGCATCTGATTGCAAATCAAGATATTTTTTATCGCCAATGGCGTAGGTCCATTGCGTAATATGCGGGTGTGGCTTTAGGCCAGCTTTCAGCTGATAGGCGCCTTTAGCTGATGTGCCATTAACGCAAGCGGTGTTGTTCTCTACCGCAAATGTGCCTTTGTAGGGGTACGCGCGCTCAGTAATTTGGTTGGTGATCGTGCATTGATAAGAGCCTGTAATGTCGCTGGGGCTGGCATGCAGCTTCAGCAAGAAGTCGCTAGGCCTAATAATAAAGGGGGTTAATGTTGATGCATTGTTTTCAGACAATGAGGCAAGGCCGGTTTTGTTATACACAGTGAGCCTTGCTGACTGCTTGTGCCAATCTACAGACCCTTTGCCGATTAAGATGGTGGCAGGCGACTGATTAATAGAGAGCGCTGTATGCAGAATGCCTTGTTGGTCAGTACTGAGTTTACAGCCAACTGTTTTGATGGGCAGTGTACCAATCACTGTATCATTGATAATAATGGTACCCGACGCCGTTGGCTCGCCATTATCATACCCAAGGCTAACATCAAGGTTACAAACACCCTGGAGGAGGGGGGCACACGCTGGCGCTCGTCCTGAGCTTGTCGAAGGATATGAGCGCCAATCTGTAGCAACAAATTGCTGAAGCCCTGGCAACGCAAGAGGCAAGTGTCCCTTAATCTGCACCTGTCTAAGACTGGGCAGCGTTGCCATAAGTGCGGTAGTGTTAAGTTTATCATTAAACAGCACCGTGCCTTGTCGATCGTGCCAGGTGCCTTTGATTTTATACGGCGTTTGCGTGGTCAAGAGTGGGCTCTCTAGCGTGCCATCGATGCCAAGATCCCAATTGCCGGTTGTTTTATGACGGCTATATGAGACCATTGCCTGAGCGTTATTGATTACCAGCTCATTATTGTGGTAGATACTGCCACCTTTAAGGTGATAATTGCCGCGCCAACGTGCGCTGTCTCTGGACGTATCGGATGCCTTGCCAATGAAAAACGTACCGGGAAGGAGGCATTGTAACTCGTGGCCAGCGTTCTTAACGGTTAGTACAGCATTGTTGATGGTGATGTTGGCCGGCCTGATCTGATAGCCGCCTGGGGCTCGTGAGCCAAAAATATCATAAATATGCAGAAGTATGTCACTGGTACCATTTTCGTGGCGCGTATGTGCCTTGAGATGGTTAAAGGTGCATGATAATACTATGCTTTTATTGACCAGAAGCTGCCAAGGGCTGATGCGGATTCTGCCGGTTTTAAATTGCCAGCTGTAGTCACGCTGGGCATCTTTTGGCTTGATGGTACCATTGTCCAGCAAAAGCGAACAGGTAAATAAGTTAACATAGCGGTTTTGCGCGGTGATGGTCGTGTTCCACTGGCGCTCAAGATTATCATTAATGCGGTCGCAAAGGTACTGTTGCACTGATGGCGTATTTTGTACGATCCATAGTGAGATACAGGCGCCAATACATAAGGCAGTTATGATCCGCGTAATAATCTTGACCATGAAACAGGCATCCTTATCCGATTTTAAAAGAGGTGAGCACTTTTATGCGCTCACGGGGGTCCATTTATTGTTGGTATAGCAATACCTTCGTATATAGGATACCTGAGAGACGGAAGAAGTTAAAGCGCCTAGATGTCTTTTCTGTTTGTCTATAAAATAGATGGTGCCTGCACTGATAATGCCGGTTGGATAAAAGGTCATAACGTGCAGCTTGTCACGCTTTGGAAAGGTGCAGGCTGTAGTAATTGGCCCCTCTGGATTGGCGGGTGGACCAAGGACGCTGCCGGAAAATCCAAATAGAATGTTGTGGTGAAGTGGAAAGGTTTGTCTTTTCTCGCCTATGGCGTATGAATAGGTATGTGCGGTGACATCGATACAAAGTTCTTGATTGCGATTGCTGGCTATTGCGCGTTGCTGGAGGTACGAGCAGACAGCCTCTATGTCCTCAAGCTGTGCCGGGACGCCATTGTCATTTCTTAGCAAGCTTGGAATGCTTATAGCAGCAATGATCACCACCAGGCAGGTGACAACTAAGACCTCAAGCAGCGTAAAGGCCGGTTGCTTATCCCTGTTTTTGTGACAAGAAGGCCAACGCTGAGCGGATAAGCTGGTCCAACGGATAATTGTGTCCCGCATATTTTTCTGCCAAGTAATGGGTGACTGAACTAATTTCTGGTTTAGTATAATTGAGCGAGGATAAGACCTCGGACAACTGTTGCCATTGGGCAAATCCTTGTCCAGCCTCAATGACCAATTCACCATTATTGAGCATCTTTTGGATCTTGTGTTTAAGGTCCACGATGATCTGCTCAGCCTTTTTGGTACCGATGCCTTGCAATGCGCTTAGGCCGGCCTGATTACCGGTAGTGATAATCTCTATAAACTGCTGTGTTGTAAGCTGGGTAAGGATATTCAAGGCAAGCGCGGGGCCAATCTTTGGGCAATCAATGATGAGCAGGAATAGCCTTCGCTCAAGCTCGCTGGCAAAGCCGTATAGGCTAGGGCCATGGTCGGCATTCCAATGAAAGTACATGTAGAGCTGGACGGTAGCATTGGTAAGAAAATTACCCGCGCTGGGCACTGCTACAGCAAAGCCAATGCCGCCGGCCGATACGGTGATGTGCTTTTCTTTAACGGCAGTTATTGTGCCACTGAGTGTGTCTAGCATGAAAAAGTCCTTTTCTAGCCTAATGCCCGACCCATTTTACATTTGGCAGCATTCAGCTACTATTAATGTCTTACTTTTGGCATAGTACCATAAAAGTATTCGAATTGTATACGTGATAAAAAAGGCGCTCGTCCTGAGGAGCCCGGCGTAGCTCGTAGAGCGAAGACGGGTGTCTCGAAGGATATGAGCGCCAACATTTGTTTCCTGAAAGGCGACCATGACTAACAACAGAATGAGACAATCAACCCTAGTGATAGCAATTTTTTGCTTGACCACCGGCTTCCAGGCAACGTTTGGTGCAATAGAGAACGTCTGGAAAGATGTTTTTGAGCAATCAAAAAATAAGGTGGTGCAGATATTTTCACAAGGTAAACACTTTGATTTGATGAGGCCTTATATAAAAAAGCCATTGGGCGAGAGCTCAGGTAGTGGTTTTTTATTGAGCAAGGATGGTGATATTTACACTAATTTTCATGTAATTGCAGGATCAAGCCCTATTCAAGTGACATTCCCATTTTTAGAAAGAGAGCGATTTGAGGTTGATTTTGTAGGGGCATTTCCTGACTTCGATTTGGCGCATATAAGACTTAAGCCAACCGAATTAGAACGTCTTAAAGTAATGCTTGTTCAATCGAAAGATAAAGGGGCTTGCGTGCCTACCGAGCTATCTTATTTTAGTTTGGGAGATTCAGATACGCTCAAAGAGCAGGATAAAGTATTAGTGCTAGGCTATCCGTTAGGTCTTGAAAAAATTGATGGTGTTCAGGGCACAATGCGTAGTGAAACCAGAGCTGGTAACGCTCTTGTATTTATGATTGATGTATCCATTACCAACGGCAATTCTGGCGGGCCAGTGCTCAACCAGGCCGGGGAAGTTGTTGGCATTACAGTGAGTATGTTGCATGGAGGAGAAGGGCTGAAGCACATTATCCCAATTAATAGACTTAAGCTTTTCATTGATGAGCTTGAAAATGGCAATATTCTTCAGGATGCCTTTTGGGGATTTCTTGTTGTGCCAACAACAGCAGTAACCGTACAATATCTCAAAAGTCCACTGGATGGTGGGGTGAATATTATCGCTGTAGATAAAGGATCATTGTTTTATGACATTGGCATACAACCTAGGGATATTTTATATGCCATTAATGGTATAGTGCTAGACCGTTTTGGGCAAGTCATTATGCCAGGCAGAACAAATAAAGTAAGCTTTGTTGATCTTTTGGCTGCCATAAAAAATGGTACCTCTGTAGAATTTACACTCTATCGTGATGGTCAACAGATGATTGTAAGTGTTGAAAAAAAACCTACTCAGCGATTTGGTATTGATCGGTGTTTTTATCCATTTGCTAAAATACCCGATTATGACGTTTTTGGAGGGATGGTTTTTGTTGAACTTACGTTTGATCATTTAATAAAATTGGATAATTTTATTAAAGGCGACTCAACTGCAGCAAAGCTTTTATCTCCTTATAGGCTGGCGGCTGAGAAGCTCTTTGAGCCAAGGCTCATGATAACGGCTACCTTCCCCGAAACAGAAGTAGGTAAAGCAAATCTGTTTGGTGGCGATTGCATTGTTAGCAAAATTAACGGTATCCCAGTACAGACCATTGCCCAATTCCGTGATGCGGTCCTGAATGCTGAAAATCCGCAGTATTTGGTGGTAGAAACCGAGGGCGGTTCGATGGTTGCCCTTGATATGCGTACCGTCTGCATGCAAGAGCCGTACCTGGCTGCAAATAATAATTATCCGATCTCACCACTGTACAAGGCCTTGCTGGAAAAATATGCAACGCCGGTAGAGCGCGATCAGGCGGCAGCGCTTTTGCAAAACCTTCAGGTGTGTGCTGCGGCGTAACAGCCGCCACAAATTTTCAGTTTATCTAGGGCTGCTTGGCAGCCCTAGAATTACACCAGTTTTTTGTTTGCTTTTAAAGAAACGTGTAGTGAGTATCCTAATGCATTGGCAACCTTATTAAGATTATTTATTGATGCATTAGCATAGCCGCCCTTTTCTAAGCGAGCGATTGCAGGTTGCTGAGACTTCAGGCGCTTTGCAAGCTCAACTTGTGAGAGTTTAGACTTTTTCCTTGCCAAAATAAACTGTTCTAGAAGCTCAAGTTCTGGACATCCAGCCTCATATTCGGCTCTGAAGACTGGATCCTGCAATTCTCGCTCCTTAAATTCTTCAATGGAGGGTCTTTTAGGCATTGTTTTTTTAGCCGTCATTTTTTTATCTCCTTCATTCGTTTTCTAGCCAGTGCTATTTCTTTTGGCGGCGTCTTTTGTGATTTTTTTATAAAACCGTTAAGGACAATAACGACCTTTCCACCTCTAATACAAAAGAAGGCTCGACCAATTCCCTCTTCTGCCTTTGCCCTGATTTCAAAAAGTCCTTGTCCAAAGGGCTCGATGTGAGGCATCCCAATCTCACTTGGTCCGACTTTCTTTATGAGATCCGTTATCCAAAGAAATTTCAATCTGATTTTTTTTGGCCACGTATGAATGCTTTCCCTGACTTCTTCATCATAGAAATCTATTGTCCACTTCATTCAAATCCCGCTTTCTGTTAAGGCATATAACCATTATGATAGGAATATAACGCACTTGTTATATAAAGTAAATTGATATAAAAATATTTTTAGGGAACGCTATCTCAGGAATGGAATGCTCCACGTGTAAAGCCTGCAACACCTAAAAATGAAAAATATCTAGCTGAAATTCATGCCTTAAAATCGGCGTTTCTGC
>JABCZU010000037.1:0-7319 GCA_013289515.1 Candidatus Babelota bacterium
CCAACAAAGGTAGCCTCTTTAAAGGAAAGAGGCAAAGCAGCCCCATGAAAGCGAGTTTTTTGTCCCTTTACACGCATTGATTCACACGCAGCATTTTAGCGTTTTTTATATTTCTCATTAGTAATAACAATCATGATTAAATTGGTTCATAAACTACTTGATATTACGTATAAATTGTTTATGATAATCCCATTGACACTGAAATATGACACCCATGACCCGCATAACAAAAGGTTTATTATGAAAACGTTACTACGCGCCTCTTATTTGGCAATTGCAGCATTAACCGCATCAACCCAGCTTGCCGCTGATGTTATCGTTCAAAAATCAATCTGTATCCAGGTTACAACGCCACTTCTATCAGTAAGCATTCAAGGAACGCTGCCTGCAGAGAAGGTCGATACTGCCAAACTTAATGCAGCAATCGTAGCATTTTTTAGTCAGCTCTGCATCGCTCTGGGCACCATAGAAACAGCAAAGGTAAATTATCAGGATACACCAGAGCAAATCGAGGCATATAGCGCTTTTGTCGGCGAAACCCTCGCAAAATGCACATCTAGCACCATAGAAACGCCAACAGGCACAGAGAATGACACTCGCAATCCTTACGCACTGGACCTCTTTTGTGCCTATAAAATTCTGAGCTTCCTCTTCATCATTCAACATCCTGAATATTATAAACCTGAATTCTATACGTCAATCGCTAATGTTTATACGGCATTTGAGGCATTCGATACCTTTATTACCGAAAAAATGCTGACGCATATTACCAAAACCTATGGCATGAGCACACAAGAGATTGATGAAGCGATCATAGCTGGTTCAACCAGTCCATTTTGGGTCGGCACAACGCTACCGCAGGATTGTACTACAGAAGACAGCTCAGAAATCGAAGGCGAAGGCTGCAAGGATGGCGTCTGCTCTTTAAATCTACCGGCTAAAGATGCAGCGCAAGCGCCTGTCGTAGCCCAAGAGGTGGCACCTGCAGAGGTTGAAGTTGCAAAATAACCCTTGGCGTAATCGCAATTTTGTATGGACATCCATCTTTGGGTGTCCATTTTTTTTGTTACTTTTCTTAGCCGGCTGCTTTGATTATGCTAAAAACCATAAACCTAAACTGGAAATTGGTAGAATAATAGATTGGATCCCGGATCAAGTCCGGGATGACAAAAAAGGAAGTATCATGTCTGCAACAAAGCCAATTTTTGTGGTACAAAAACATGCCGCCAGCCACTTACACTATGACTTTCGCCTAGAAATAGGCGGCGTCCTTGTATCATGGGCCATTCCAAAAGGCCTGTCGGCCAACCCAGCTGAAAAACATCTTGCCATGCCAACCCCAGATCATGAATATTCATATGCCAAGTTTGAAGGCGTACTGCCTGAAGGTAGCTACGGCGCCGGCGCGGTGATGGTGTGGGATACCGGTACTTACCACAACATCAAACACCATGATGGCAAGCTGGTGCCCATGGATGAATGTGTTAAAAACGGCCACGTGGAAGTCTGGCTTGATGGCCACAAGCTTAAGGGTGGTTACGCCCTTATAAAAACGCACATGCACGCCAAGCCGTCGTGGCTTTGCATCAAAATGAATGATGAGCACGCCGTGCACACTAAAAAGGCGCATTATTTTAATGAAGATTCGGTGCTGAGCGGGCGTACTATTGAACAGATTGCTAAAGAGGGGTAAAAAATATCTGTCAACTAAGTTCTGTTGAGTTTTGACTTGTAAAAATACAAACATGCCCACCAGGACGTCGTCCCCGCGAAGGCGGGGATCCAGGCCATATATTACTCCTTTTGCTTCGGAAACAGAAACAAAAAAGAGTCTATTTAATGAAGAAAAAAATTCATTGGATTTTTTAAAAATTGCCTGGATCCCCGCCTCCGCGGGGACGACGTTTGCTTAATGTTGTTTGCATTTTTACAAATAAAACTCAATAGACCCTTTTAGGAGTCCTTCCATGAAAATCGATAATCACGAAATCGCCATCACCAACCCGGATAAAATCTTATTTCCAAAAAGCAAGATCACCAAAATGGCTCTGATTGAGTATTACCAGGCCATTGCACCCATCATGCTACCATACCTAAAGGACCGTCCGCTGATGATGCACCGCTTTCCCGCTGGCATTGCTGATGAGGGCTTTTATCAAAAGGACGTCGGCGACTATTTTCCCGATTGGATTAAGCGCACGACCGTACCAAAGCGCGAGGGGGGCCACAATACCTACGTTGTGTGCAACAATGCGGCGACTCTGGTATACCTGGCCAACCAAGCCTGCATCACGCCTCACATTTGGTTGAGTAGACTTGACGCCTTGGATAACCCTGACCGTATGATTTTTGATCTCGATCCAGGCGATGGCGCTAACGGTTTTGCAGTGGTACGACAAACGGCTTTGCTGCTCAGAGATATTCTGGATGGCCTTGATCTTGCCTCCTTTGCTATGACCACCGGATCGCGCGGGATGCACGTCGTCGTGCCGCTCAAACGCGTAGCTCCCTTTGATCACGTGCGTGCATGCGCCCTTGCCATTGCTACTTACGCTGTACAGCAAAATGATAAGCACCTCACGGTCCAGCACACCATAGCCAAGCGCCAGGGCCGTCTGTACATAGATACTAACCGCAATGCTTTCGCGCAAACGGCGGTGGCCCCTTTTGCCGTGCGAGCGTTGGAGCATGCGCCAGTAGCCATGCCGGTTTTGTGGGATATGGTGCAGAGCTCTACGTTGCAAGCGCAATCGTATACAATTGCCAATGCACATAATCATCTTAAAGCGCACACAGACCCGTGGGCTCATTTCACCCAAAAAGCGCATACGCTTGGCAAGGCACATCAGGCGATTGAAAAGATGCTTGCCAAATAAATGCTAAAAAATTTATAGTTATGCCATGCAAAGAATGCGCGTAAGAAACGAAGCCGGCTAAGCATGGAGACTAAACGATGTGTATACAAAATCGAACGTACCTTTTCATATCCCTTAGCATAATCATAACCCTTAGCGCCCAGCAACATCTTTTTGCTATGCAAAATTTAGTCCAAACCCAATCAAATCCCGCGCTCCCGCCAGTTGTTGAGGCAACACCAATAACTCAAGTATCCATCTTGGCTCCACAGCCTCCGTCCACCCAAGCATCAAACCGGTCGCGGCCACGGCACCGCCCTCATGCAATATCCCTTCCTGCCAGCGCTTTTACAGACCAAGAACTAGCAGAGCTCAAGGCACATTCGCCCAATTCAACCTCACCCATACAACATCACCCTGAGTCTTCCTCTTCAGACCATCTTCCCGCCATACCGCACACAGCAAAAACACATAATCGCTCATTAGGCATGCTCCCTTCAGCAGAACCTCACTCAGCAAAAGCAGCCCCATCTAGGCGACTTCATTCATCAAGTTCTCATAGCCCTCATTTATTATCGCCTCACTCGCCCGTGCACCTAGCGCACATTATGGAACATGACAATAGTACTGGTATGCCAAATTTATTCAGCAATAGACTTTTAGTGCAGATAAAAGAATATCACCACCTTCCTCAACACTCAACGCAAAACTGCGAAGATAGAGCACCTGAAATACGGCAGAGGCTACAGTCATTATCCTCAATACCGCACACGGTGACTAAACTCTCAACACCCCAAGTTATTAAGACCATTCAAAATTTTTGTTTAATACAATATGCATTGGATATTTGCTGCAGAGGCAATACTTCAACGTGCCGTGTTAAAGATTCGTTACTTAAGGTATATGACGATTTATTAAGGCTTATTAAGCTAGAATTAAAACGCTCATTAGAAATATACCTTTATAACAAACGATATATTTCGCTCACAACGAATACGGCAGAAGAAGAGAAAAAATATGAGGCCTGGAAGGATCACTATGATTTTAAATCAATTGCAAGCCGCAGAGATTTAATAAAAAAATCTATTGGGGTTTTTGATGCCTTTATGCCTGGAAATTTGGTTGCTACAATTACAGATCCAGGGAAAACGAAAAATTTTGATCAACTCACTAAATTGTATATTTATTACTTAGACCGCCTTGTAAGAGTCCCGTTTGAAAATGCGCGTGATAGCATCGATGCGATAAGTCACTTTATATATGCAAAAATGGTCAGTCTAGATAGCATTCTATTCAAGGCTGCCGCAATGAATAACACATCAATAATACCAGAGCTGGGCGTTATTAACGAAGCAAACGCTAGCAGTAGTAGCAGCAGCAGTAGTAGTAGTAGTAGTAGTAGTAGTAGTAGTAGTAGTAGTAGTAGTAGTAACTCACCTATCGATATTTATGACGATCCTGAAGATATTGCCCTTATCGAAGAATTAGTTGGACAACTGTTTACTATCGATTAATGCTATTCAGAGAGCTTGAGTACGGCAGCCTCACCGTTAAGAATGCTCTGGTCCAGCGTGGCTAGAGTATCTGTTGCATCTTTTATGGAGGCCGTTATATCGGCTGATACTGAATTTGCTGCAGTTTTTTCGTCGATTGATGCCGCTTTATCTACATCTTCGGCCGCCGCAGCTTTGGCCTTTTGCATACTATCGCCAAGCTTCTTTTTTGTTGCAGCAACCTCACTTTTACATTGCTGCCAATTTTGCGCAACGGCAGTACTGCGAGCCTTCAAGCGATCTTTCTCTGCGGTTAAATTTGTCATATCGGCAGTGACTTGCGTTATGGCATTTTTTGCATCACGTGCGTGCTCTTTGACCTTTTTCAAGGTAGCTTGATACTCAACGGCAAGTTTATGCATCGCCTCATGCTCTACAGACCTTGAGAGTATCCAGGGGGTGGCTACAATACTTATTGTTAGGCTTAGTATGATACGATGAATCATTTTCACGGCTCCTTTGTTTAAACATACGTTCGGCAAATGCTAACACTGGCACTCCTACCCAGCAATTCTCACAGCCCCATAGTAACCAAAGGAATGTAGACTGATCAACAAACTAAAAATGGCGGCGATTAATCGTTTGCTTCTGGCCGCCATTAAAAAGTGTTATACTACTTTTGAAGCTATAGTTTAAGTTTAAAAAGGACGCTCGTGGTGAGCCTGTCGAACCATTTGAGCGTACGCCCTTCGGCAAGCTCAGGGTGAGCGGAGCGCTATTCCGCTCATGGTGAGGAGCTGCGTAAGCAGCGTCTCGAACCATCCTATCCTTCGACAAGCTCAGGACGAGCGCCTCCTTGAGGGTCCTTATGAGCGCATCCATCATCAACGTCAACAATTTATGTAAGACCTTTTTTGTTAAAAGGCCTGCGCAATCCTTCGGTGGACGCCTACGCAGTCTCATTCGCCCCACCTACCAAGAAATCAATGCCGTCAACAACATTTCTTTCGACGTTGCCGACAATCAAATCGTTGCATTTATTGGCCCCAATGGTGCTGGAAAATCTACCTGCATTAAGATGCTTACCGGTATTCTAATGCCAACGAGCGGCAGCATCTCAGTGCTTGGCCTTAGCCCCATGCGCGACCGAACGTGTTTTACCAAACTGATTGGCACCGTATTTGGGCAAAAGGCACAATTGTGGTACCATCTCCCACCCACCGACACCTTTCAAGTGCTGGCTCGTATTTATGAGCTAGACCACGCTGTTGTTGCCAAGCGACTTTCGCTCTTAATTGACGCCTTTGAAATTGGCAGTTTTCTCCATATCCCGGTACGCAAACTATCGCTGGGTCAACGCATGCGTTGTGAAATTGTTGCAGCATTGCTTCACCAACCACGCATTATTTTTCTGGATGAACCAACAATCGGCCTTGATGTTATTGCCAAGCAACAAGTACGCGAGACGCTTATGATGCTCCACAAGCAGGAAGGAGTATCTATCTTTCTCACGTCGCACGATACCGGCGACATCGAAGCACTTGCTGCGCGCGCCATTATTATCAACCAAGGCTCAATCATCTTTGACGGCACCACCACAGAGCTTAAAAATCGCTACGTCACCACCAAAGTCGTGCAGTTGGTACTTGAACAGACGACTGATACATTCACCTTTGCCGGCGGTACCGTTATTGAAAAGGGGCGTCATAACATTGCCATAGAGCTTGATGCATCGCCACAAGCCATACAGCGCCTGCTTTCATATGCGCTGGAAAATTTTACCGTTGCTGACATTACCATTTCACAAACACCACTAGAAGAGGTAATTGCCGCGGTCTATAACAACACCTTTCTCTTGCCTGAAAGAACGCTATGACGCACGTATCTTTGGCAAAATATACTGCAATCATACGCATTAATCTGCGTGAGCGCGCAACCTACTCTCTTGATGTGCTTTCCAAGGCACCTCAGGTAATGTTTCGCCTGTGGATTATGTTCTCGTTTTACGGCGTAGTCCTTCAGACGCAACCGGCTGCTGCAGCCACGACAACACTTAATCAGCTACTATGGACGCTGACTATTCTTCAGGCGTTCAGCGGACGAGGGCATCCACGCATCGCAGAGATTATTAATGATGAGGTCAAAAGCGGCTTGATTGCCTACAGTATCAACCGCCCCTATTCATATCTACTCTTCCAGTACTGCAATTTTCTGGGCAAATCATTGCCCGTTATTGCGGCACGGTTAATCGCCGGCAGTATTGCAGCATTATTTTTTGTTGGTCTTCCAAGCACATCGCCTACCGCATTGCTCGCAGGAACACTCCTTTTAATTGGCGGCTTTACGCTCGATTTTTTTATAGGATTGTCGATCGGTATTCTATCATTTTGGATCGAAGACTCGGTTGCACTTGATATGCTGTACAGTAAAATATTATTGGTGCTTGGCGGTTTTTTGGTGCCACTCTCGCTTTTTCCACCAACGCTACGCTCTGTCTTGGAATACTCGCCATTCAGTCAGCTTGCCTACAGTGCCGGCTACCTCATTACACACTTTCAATGGCCACTATTTTATCGCTATTGTGCCACACAGGCGCTATGGATAGCCATCAGCTGGCTGTGTGCCTATTGGCTTTTTAAGAGAGGGATGCGTCATGTTGCTATCAACGGTGGCTAAACGAATAAGCCTAAGTGCTCATCTCATGCGGCTTAACCTGTTAGCAGCGCTCGAATATCGCTATAATTTTTTCCTGCAGCTGGCCTGTGCCTTCTTGATTGATTTTGGTCTCTTTCTGACATGGGTCATCTTTTTTGATCAATTTCCTACAATCAATGGCTGGCACCTTGAAGATACGGTGCGTATTATTACTATTACGTGGACAGGCTTTTCTATCCTTGGTCTTTTTGCCAATGGTGTTGGGTCGCTGGCTCGTATGATCATCCAAGGGGAGCTTGATTCATACCTTCTTATC
>JABCZU010000037.1:7329-7740 GCA_013289515.1 Candidatus Babelota bacterium
CGGTGTTGTTGAGCATATCATTGTCCAAAAGCGATATTGGCTCGCTGGGCAGCCTAGGCGCGGCAATAGTTATGCTTTTTTTCCTGCCAACGCTCACGTGGCAAACAGTGCTGGCCTTTCTTGGACTTTCATGCCTGAGCGCATGTATTCTGTACAGCTTCACGCTTCTGATACAATCGCTTGCCTTCTTTGTTGGCGATTTTCAAGATACGGCGCATAGCATCCAGTATATGCTGCTTAACCTTAACTTCTTTCCGCAAAGCAGCTTTTCGGTCGCCCAAAAAGTTGTCATGATGACGGTCATTCCCAGCTTTTTTATGGGCAGCATCCCAGCGCAACTCTTAAAAGAATGTAATACTTGGTTATTGCTGCTAACCCTGGCCTACGCAGCCTGCCTCTTTGTATTCGCCC
>JABCZU010000038.1 GCA_013289515.1 Candidatus Babelota bacterium
GCCACTGCTAGGAGAAATCAAAGCTTGGCTTGCCTGGACAACACCTTGAGCACTTGTAAGTTGAACAGCGCTGCTACTACCAGCAGGTGTATACATAACAGGACCAAGACCATTAGATAAAGTTCCTATTGTTACGCTGGCAACAGTAGCCGGTAACGTTGAGGTTGTGTTAGTTGATGTTGAGGCTAGAGTTGCTAATTGTGCTGCAGTCAAGGGTGCTGACCAACCCGCTCCTTGTGGCACGCTAGAACTAATGCCAGTTCTCTGATATGAGGCACCAGAATATGGAAAATTAGATGGTTGGGTGCCGATGACAACAGCATTGCCATTACTATCCCTTGGCAAGACCTGTAAACTGACAAAAGCGTCTGAAGCCTGTCCTGCCTGAATCCATTCATCGTTTACCTTTACAAATGTAATGCCTTGGAAATTGTCTGTACCAGTATCTGTACCAAGGCCCCAGGTATCGCCTTGCGCATTAGATGTAACGTTCGACATTACACATGGCGCGCCGGCCTCCGCCAATGCCTGTGCCAATGACTCTTCACCGGTTGAGCCAAGCGGTTTCATTGCGGTTATCAACCAATCTGCAGCGATAGAACTCAAGGCAAGTGTGCCACTACTGTTGGCAGATAGATAGTTTGTTGGTAACTTTGCCACTGTCGTTGTGGTGGCTGCAGAGCCGGCACTTGTGGTACCTGTAGCTGCATTTTGTGTTGCAGATGCCAGAAGTGTAATTTCGCCCTTAACACAAATAAATTGTTTATTAGCGCCTGTTTGACCAATGCCGCCAATAACCCAGTTTACAACTTCCTGAGATGCGCCATTCACCGTCAAAGGCAAGCTTAGGTAGGTATCGGTCCCAACTGCTTGTAAGGAGACAATGCTGCCATGTACTATGGATTTGCCATCATTGTTGCTGGCAACTAATGATCCATTCGTTTGAGCCTTACATTCTCCACAAAGGCGAAACCATGTTGGATCGTATTGTGCATTTGACCGTGGTGATGGCGTCGTCGTCGCTGGTGTTGCAGCCGGCGGGTTCAGCACGCTTGTAAGAGATTGCACCTGAGGGGTTGTACTTGCTGGTTTAGCCGGTGGCACAGGAAGGGTAATTGATGTAACAAGAAATTCAGCATTGTAGGTAGTTGGATTAATAATGCCAGTCAAGCAATTTTCTGTTGAGCTTGATGCGCTTGGTGCCACTGAACTTGGGGCCACTAATTGAACATAGTCACCATAACGCAGTGGTGTGTCAGCAGTCTCTATTACGGTGGAGGCTTCAGCTACTTGGGCTTTTACAACGGTTTTTTTGGCAGCTGTTTTTGCCTTTGATGATGTTATCTTGTGCGTTTTTTGGGTCTTTATCGCTTTGGGCTTTGCCTTTATAGCTATCGTTTTTGGTTTGCTAGCTGATACCCTTGCCGGAGCGGCAGCTTTAGTTGCTACGGCATGAACCGCCGACACTGGTTTTTTAATCGGTTTTGCTACCGGTGCAGCATCACTAAGCTGATGCCCAAACACTAGGCATACCAAACTTACTATAGATAGACGTGTGAATTTCATTACAGAAATCCTCCTATATATTAGAATATGAATAAATAATAGCACTAGGTCTCATCATAATCATATTTGTTTCGACCTGTAAATATTTTTTATATTACCTCGTGAAAAGCGCCCGAGGCCATATAAACAACCCTGGACGCTTTAATTTGTGACACGTTGCGAAAATTATATAGGGCCAGTCTATTTTACTTTACTATCTTCATAAAAATGCGCTAAGGTTGTGACGTTGTTTTGTAGGCATAACCTATCGTGTGTATTTTTATTACAAGGAGAGTATCAAATGAAATTCAACTACTTCGCCTTAATTGTATTCTCGCTGCTCTCAACCACAGTGTTGGGAGAAGGCACGTTGTGCGCTAAAGGCAACAATGCTGCCAAGCCAGCTGCGCCGAAAGTGCAAGTAAAAGCCAAGCCGCAGCCAAAGGTGTGTACTACCGCAGCATTATATGAACAGTGCATAGAACTGCTTGCAGCACTTCAACAAGAAACACAAACTGCTGCAACACGCACAGGACAGGCTAACGCCATTATCATTTTGCAGGGGTTATCACAATCATGCGCACACCTTGGTCAGATTGCCGGGGCGCAAACCAAGCCTGAAAAGCAACAAGGAGCCTTCAATATTTTAAGCACTATTTTTGACACGGCCGCTCGTTTAACTGGCCCAACCAACCCACTTCCACCATCAGCAGCCCCTGCACCTGCACAGCCACGACAACAGGTGGCCAATGATCAGACAACGCGAGCCATTGTTGAGCTAGCCGATCAACTAGTAACCTACACGCCAAAAGAGCAGGAATACAAGAGTAAGGCCTTATCACTACCATTGATTGCTCTAGTAAAAAAAGCTCGACATGGAAACCTGCATAAAATATTTATTAAAAAAATGCTGCAATCAAAATATCCAGGCAAGCGTTTCTTACAAGAACTTTTGCAAGCCGTTAACGAATACCTAACAGAAACACTGCAAGCACTTAAAGGCCCGCATCTGAATCGTAATGATAGAAGTGCTGAGGGAAAAAAGAATGCCCTGGCACGCGCACGCATGTGGCATGCCTTGGAGCAGATTACTAGGCAGTTAATGCCTCAACTGCAAGAAAATGTTATGGCGCATTATGAAGATGTGTGGAATACTGAAAGGCGGTAGTATTAGAATTAATTAGATCCTGAAACGAGTTCAGGATGACCAATCAAGGTAAAATATTTTTCAATTTTGTCACCCTGAACTCGTTTCAGGGTCCAAGAAAAGATCACCATGACCATAGCACACACACTCTGGGTAATAATAATCATCACACTCTTAGGCGGCATCTACCTAACATCACTTTTCGTAGTACATAATCAGAGCAACAAGGCGTCTGTGACCTACTACGTTGGCAACGTCCTGGTAACAGAAAAAAATGAGTCAACTCATTGGCTTACCTTATTGTACACATCATTGTGCGGCCCTGCATTGCGCTACATCATGTCACAGCCATGGGTTGCGCGCATTGCAGGCATATACAATGATAGCTGGCTAAGCAAGCATCACATTGCTAGCTTTTGTAAGCAGTACAACATAACACTGGATGACTTTGTCGTGCCGCCTGGTGGCTACCGGTCATTCAATGATTTTTTCACCCGAAAGCTTAAACCGGGCGCTCGTGCGATGGATCAGACACCAACAGCACTCGTCTCGCCAGCTGACAGCAAGCTGTATGTGATTCCTAATATCTCAGCCGATACGATGTTTTTTATCAAGCAAAAGGCGCTAAACCTAGAGCAATTTTTGCAAGATAAGCAGGCAGCTCAGGCATATACCAATGGTACGATGCTTGTCTTTCGCTTGGCCCCCTATGACTATCATCGCTTTCATTTTCCTACCGATTGTATTCCCTCAGCCGCCAAAAAAATATCTGGCATCCTGGAATCGGTAAACCCACTGGTTTTTAAGACAGCGGTGCAGCCGCTCCTGACCAACCAGCGACAGCTGCTCTATTTGAAAACCAAACATTTTGATACCATTGCCATGGTCGCCGTTGGGGCTATGATGGTTGGCACGATTATTGATTCGTATACACCGGACATCATGCACAAAAAGGGCGACCAGGCTGGGTACTTTGCATTTGGTGGGTCAACGGTTGTGCTCCTGTTCAAACAGGGCTGTATTACGATAGCACCAGAGATCGTCAAGCATTCCTTGGCCGGGTATGAGACGGCGGTGCTGGTGGGACAAAGGATAACGGAATAAAGGACTTCCATGAAAATATATCCATCACTCATTTCATCCAATCTTCTACAGCTGGAAGAAACACTCCACATGCTCAACCCACGGTGCGATGGTTACCACCTCGACGTGATGGATGATCATTTTGTTCCCAACCTAACGTGGGGGCCGGCATTTGTTAACGCTATTAAAGCAAAGACGTCCTTGCCGCTTCACATTCATCTCATGGTTACCGATCCTGCCTCATGGCTGGAACGCCTTGATCTTACAACGCATGATTGCTTTATCTTTCATTATGAAGCAGTTGCCAATCCTATCGATCAGCATGATTTAATTAAAAAAATTCATGCAAAAGGGTGGCGCGCCGGCATAGCCATCAATCCAAACACGCCAGTTGATAGCATTACATCGCTTTTGCCCGATCTTGACATTGTGCTGATCATGTCAGTACAGCCAGGTTTTTCTGGTCAAGCTTTTATGCCTTCAGTGCTTGAAAAAATTTCGCTGTTGTTTCATGAAAAAAAAGCGCATAATTATCCCTTTCGCATAAGCATGGATGGCGGGATTAATCAACAGACTATCGGCTTGGTCACTGCTACGCACGCAGTTGAGCACATTGCCGTTGCTTCAGCTATTTTTAATCAACCTGACCCATGCGCGGCGTTACAACAATTGTATACAAGGACGCAATAAAAATTATAAGGATACGGCCGTGAAGATACCAGGACAAAAATTACGTATTGGCGTTTTAATGGGCGGTAAATCAATTGAGCGTGAAGTATCGTTCAACTCTGGCCGCACCATTTGTGATCATTTGGACACACAACGGTACACCATCGTCCCTATCTTTCAAACGGCGACGGGGCAACTGTACCATTTGCCATGGCATTTTTTGCATCGCGGCAAGATCAGTGATTTTGTTCATCGCCTAGAACAGGAAGCAACATCGCTCACCTGGGACGGTTTAAAAGCGTGCATTGATTTTATCTATCCTGCTATGCATGGCCGCTTTGCTGAGGATGGCACTATGCAGGGCATCTTGGAAGTGCTCAACATCCCATACCTTGGTAGCAAGGTAATGGGCAGTGCACTTGGCATGAACAAGATTATGCAAAAGACAGTTCTTGCAATGCATGGCATTGATGTGGCAAAAGGGATCACGATTACTCCTGCCATGATACACTCATTATCCCAGGATGCCATCGCTGACCAACTGACAGCAGAGGGCATCTCGTTTCCCGTCGTGGTCAAGCCAGCACACGAAGGATCAAGCCTTGGCGTTTCGGTTGTTTTCAATCAGGACGAGCTATTAAATGCCATTGCTAAAGCAAGTAGTGCTGATGATCGCCGCATACAGGCGGTGCTGATTGAAGAGCGCCTGGAAGGCATGGAATTTGTCTGCGTCTCACTAGAAAAGGTAAGTTATCGCGATGGTAAGAAACAACGTGAATGGTTCTCGTTACCCATCACTGAGGTTGTCATTGAAAAAGATGCTCACCTGTTTGATTATGAGCAAAAATATATGCCGGGGCGCGCACTTAAAATTACACCAGCACGTAGCAATCAGGCCGATACGGACCGCATTATTGCCGTATGCGAGCGCGCGGCACAGCTCCTACATTTTTCTACTATCTCACGCATTGATGGTTTTTTAACCACAGATGGCCGCGTTGTTATCATCGATCCAAATTCACTGACTGGCATGAGTCCATCAACGTTCATTTTCAATCAAGCAGCAGAGTACGGCATGAGTCATACACAATTAATTAATTTCTTAATTGAACAAGAACTTGTCGGCTATGATCTTGTTGATAACCGTATCACCACCTCTGAGCATGAGGATACCACTATGAACACTGTTTCAAGCAAAAAAGTACGTGTTGCCGTCCTGCTAGGCGGCGACTCTAATGAACGTGAAATTTCGCTGGAGTCTGGCAGAAATGTTTGCTACAAACTGTCGCCACAGACCTATGAAGCGCTCCCCATTTTTATTAATGAGGCTATGGAAATTTTTCATATCCCACAGCGCCTGTTGATCAAAAATACTACGCGGGCTATAGCCGACTTGGTTACGCCAGAAATGCAACTACAATGGTCAGATTTACCATCAGTATGCGATTTTGTATTCATCGCACTGCACGGTGGCAAAGGGGAAAATGGCGCCGTGCAAGGCACGCTGGAAATGCTTGGCCTACCGTACAATGGATCGGGTGTACTTACCAGCGCATTGTGCATGGACAAGGCACAAGCAAATGCATTTTTACGCGCACAGGGCTTTGAAGTTCCCCGCAATATTTTGTTGCACAAAGATGCCTGGCTTGCACAAACACCACTGACACGCCAAACCTTTTTACAGGCATTGCTAGAGAATGCTGCACTGACATTGCCATTAATTCTAAAACCACACGACGATGGCTGCAGCGTAATGGTTCAAAAAGTTACTAGTGTTGATCTATTGGCGAGCGCCCTGGACACTTACTTCTTGTCATCAAAGACCGCCGCCTTTATCGAAGAACTCATCAACGGCGTTGAATTAACCTGCGGCGTCACCGGTAATGATCAGGTTGTAGCAATGCCACCAAGCATGGCTGTTGCGCAAGGAGGCATCCTCTCCATTCAAGAAAAGTTTTTGCCTGGTGCGGGCGAAAATCAGACCCCTGCTCCACTACCACAACCAATTCTGGCCTTGGTACAAGATGTTATGGCACGTGCCTACACGGCAGTTGGTTGCAAGGGCTACGCGCGCATTGACTGTTTTTATCAAACGGCCCAACAAAGCCCTACCGGCAAGGATCGGGTAGTTCTTTTAGAATTCAATACACTACCAGGCCTGACACCAGCAACCTGCCTCTTTCATCAAGCGGCCGAGCTTGGTATTCAGCCTATGGGATTAATTGACACAATTGTTCAGCTCGGCTTCCAGCTTCATCAAGCACCGGTGCATACCAGCATGGCTAAGAGCGCCCCTGTTCAGATTATTGTTGAAACAGAAACTCCTATTGAGGAAGAGACGCTGATTATTGAAGAAGAAATTACCGTCCAGGCTCCTGAAAGCAGCCCAACAATTTCTTTAGCTGACGCAGTAGCGCCAACCTTGCAAGCGCAACCGGCATCAGGTATAGTCGAAGAGGTAATAAAAGAAAAAGTTGAGCCTACAGATTTTATTTTAAAAATGTTTTAAAAAACAAGGTTGTACACATCTTCAGGCAATCTTGGGGGAGTAGTAATGAAGTCCATCAAGAACAATGCTCTTTTAAGCTTAGCGATGTGTATAACCTATTCAACCATACATGCTGATGTCCAAGCACTGCAGCCAGAAAGTGCTGCGGTGCTTAAGGCTCGGATTGTTACGTTAGAAGCTCGGGTTGCCGCACTCGAGCAGGCGCTGCAGGCCAACGGCATTGCATTGATCAAAGCTTCATTACCACATGAAGCAACAGAAGAGACATCGCAACCAGACCTCAAAGCAGTTCCTGCAGGTAAACCAATTCCTGGATTTGAGTGGGAGCATACTGGCTTTGATACTAATGATATGTTTAGCAACGATAAAATCATAATCAGTTTAGGATACAACTGTGCAGCAGCACGCCACTTTCTACGGCACCGTCTG
>JABCZU010000039.1 GCA_013289515.1 Candidatus Babelota bacterium
CTAAAAATATAACGCTGGTGACACAAATGACGCCAACGATTTCTTGTTTGTAATGCGACTCTTGTTGCTGCATAAGCTCACGAACGGTGGCCTGTTTGTTCTTATCGGTCATATCAAAATCCCCCTTGCTAGAATAATAAAATACTTATCTAGCTATAACATTATCAGGCAGGTAAGCGCAATAAGCAGCACCATGTAATAGCCAAACACTTTCCAGCGACGCTGCATATAAAGCCTGCAGGCCCATGAAAAGAGAGCGTAGGCACCGACCGTAAGCGCTCCGTACACACACAGTGATAGCGGGGACACCAGAGACCAAAGCATCCCTTCTTTATAGCAGCCCCATACGCCTTGAACTAAAAATGCCGCAATCAGCAAGGGGGTAAACATAAGAAATGAAAATTCTAGTGACCGCCTGCGCGACAACCCTACGAGCTGGCAAGCTACCACCGTTATTGCAAAGCGCGAGATACCGGGGAGTAGCGCGATGCCTTGAGCACAACCAATAAGGAGAATGCGCCACCATGTTGGTTTTACCTGCTTGCGATTGATGGCATCACTGATAAAGAGCAGGCAGCATGTGATTACAAAACCGCAGAGCACCCCTGGAACGCTCTGCAAAAAGGCAACATCGCGCAAATATATTTTAATACATGCGTAGAAGAGCACGGTAATGGCATTAACGACTATCACATATCCTATGATGCGCCCGGCAACCAGCACAAACAGTCGCTGACCATAAGACAAAGCGCGTAAAGAGAAGCCTTGAGACACTATCTTATATGCAATATGTAGCAAGGATCGTACGTGTCGCGAAAAAATTTTATAAAAAAATATTGCAATCACCACAAGCGCTGTGTTATGTAATAGAGAGTCGATGCAATCGGGCATAGAGCCTGTACCATCAAACCCAAAACGATGCAATACATGTTGCACGAGAAGAACATGTCCACCACTGCTGATAGGAAGAGATTCTACGAGTGTTTGTGTTATAATGCTTATAAACAGGGCCATATCAATCATTGCTAAATACTCCTCGATATATTTCTCTTGCTAAAACTTGAGAATTAATTACGATACTTAGTATCCTGTTATGCGAGCATATCACATGACCAAGACTTACAACAGTTTTTATGCTCGAGGTAGTGTGTGAACCGTAATGAAGTAATAAAAAGATAACACATGCGATTGGGGTAGGTATCGGAGCAAACTACGCTAAAGATCAAGGAAAGGAGGTCGTTAAGTTACAAACGTTAACAACGATTTATTCGTATCTACCTGTGAGTAGTGAAATAAATCACTGACGATCTGTCAGTTTTAATCAAAAAAAATCAGAGAAAAGTGTACAACATATATGTTGGTATTTTTAAAGAGGTACGTATATGAACAAAATTCTAAAGGGCTTGCTCGTCGCGATGCTTGCAGTAAGTGCTGCACAGGTCAAGATCGATGCGGCCACCGCTAGAGATTGTGGAGACAATAGTTGTAACACAAGCTGCAACACAAGTAATAGTTGCAATACAGGTTGCAATGACAACAACAGTTGCAATACAAGTTGCAATACAGGTTGCGATACAGATTGCAATACAAACAATAATGGCTGTGGCGACAACAGTTGTCAGGCTTCCAACAAAACATTCATGATGACACGTTCTCATGGTGTTAATCTTTCTACAGAATACACAACGTTTAACGAATTGGTTAATCGTAAGAATGCTGAAGACAGATTTGGCGCTAATTTTCAAGTAGCTGGTTACTACCAAGCATCACACGAATGCAACAAAAAACTAGCCGGTTATTTCTTGAATGGCTGCAACACCTTGACATTTGGTGCTGGCACCGCTGCTGATAACGATGTACAAGAAGGTTATCTCGTTATAGGCAATGATTACAAAGGGCCTGCAACCGCATTGGAACTCCGTCCAAAACAAACGTCATGGGCGGTGCTCTTTGACTATCGTCAAGACCTGGACAAAGTTGCTAAGGGTCTCTACCTCTATGCAAACTTGCCAGTAGCTCAAGCACGTAACAGCCTGAGACTTAACGTGCTCTCTGGTACAGGTACACCGGTTGTTAACACAACAGTTGATAGCCAAGAAAACGATGCACTGTACCAATACCTTGTAGGTAACGACTCGGCAATTACAACAGCTCCAACAACAGCTGGTGGCCTTGCTCAAGCTGCGCTTACCCACTCAAAGCTCGATCGTTGCGGTCGTGAAGCCACCGGCGTAGCAGACATCAACTTGGCTCTTGGTTACAAGGTCCTTGATGATGAAAACTACTACATCGGCCTTGCGCTCGCTGTTGTTATCCCAACAGGTACAGAAGTTAGATCTGCCCACCTATGGGATGCAGTCATCGGTAATGGCAAGCACTTCGGTCTTGGCTTTGATTGGGATTCTCAAGCCACCTTGTGGAGTGACGAAGACCAAAGCCTGAAGCTCAATGTAGTTGGTCGCTATCGCTACCTGTTTGAAAGCCATGAAAATCGTGTTCCTGGTTTCAGCGGTGTAGATGCTAACGGCAATGCATACGATGTAGCTTCTGCTTATCGTCTGACAGTACCGGTATCGGCACTGGGAACTGCAGCTGGTACAACCGTTACATTGCAACCATTTGCAAACATTGCAGCACAACGCGTACGTGTAACGCCTGGCAATGAATTTGATGGTATCTTTGGTTTTGCATACAACTGCGGCGGATTTACTGCTGACCTAGGCTACAACCTGTACTACAGAGACCGTGAAAATGTTTGCGGCACTGATTGTTGGAGCGAAAATGATGGCAAGTATGCTATGGTACGACAACTGACAAATGATGCAACAGCAGTCTTAGTTAGAGGCGCACTCGCCACTGCTACAGCCGCTACTAGCTTCACTGTTGGTATCGACGGTATCACTGATGGTGGTGCTGCTGCAGGTACAACTGCTATCATTAACAAAGGCAACCTTGATTTCAGGGCTGCTGCAACCCCAGCTCAACTTACACACTCACTCTATGGTGGTGTTGGCTACTCATTCATCGAGTGGGACAACCCATTGATGTTGGGTGCTTTTGGTAAGTATGAATGGTCACCATGTAACAGCGCATTGGAACAATGGTCTGTTGGTGCTAAGGTCGGTATCGGTTTCTAACCCGATTACTCGCACTAATTTATACGATAAAAGCCGGTCACAGATGTGACCGGCTTTTTTGTTGGGGGTGGATATTTGATCATTCCTGCCGAGGCTTACATAATTTAAATAGACGGTAACGTAGAGGACGTCGTCCCAGGCTTGACCTGGGATCCAGGGGAAGCTGAGATAAACGTTATTCATACACTTCTCTCAGACTATTTCTTAATCCACGATTCTTCATTAAAATAAATGATGCGAATATGAAAAATTTCATGACAATATCACTTGCAATTTCCCCTGGATCCCAGGTCAAGCCTGGGACGACGTCCTCTGCGTAATAGTCCATTTAACAGGCTCAAAGAATTCATATATATTTTTACAAGCCCCACAAGTAGATTATTTTATATTAGTACATTTACAAAATCACCCCAAGAATGCTACGCTCATCATTAAGAACATTGTAGTACGGGTGGACCGTAACAACTGTTTTTGACACATTTATTTCTACGATAGGGAGAATCTTATGAACAACACCATCATTAAAAAGGCCTCTTGCGCTCTTCTTTGCGCATTGTTGGCAACGTCAGCAACCTTCAACATCGCATTTGCAGCCAAAAAAGCTGATGACACCGCTGATGCTGAGGGTGCCAAGAAATCTCGGCGCCACAAAGGTGAGGGCAAAAAAGGTACCCACAAATGCGAAAAATGTGGGCATACGAATAAAGGTGATAAAAAGGGCTCCGGTGCCTACCGTGCCAGAACAGCAAGGGACGAAGAACCAGCCAAGCGCCGCGAGGGCAAAGAGGGTATGGCAAAGGATACCACGTGCTCAAAGAAATCCTGCGAAATGAAGGAATGCTCATCTAAAGTCTGTGCTGAAAAGGGAGCTCGTAAGCACCATCATCACGGTGACATGGGCAAGGGAAGCAAAAAAGGTGACGCAAAGGAACATAAACACAGACACCACCGCGAAGGAAAAGGCGAGCGCGGTCGTCGCAACAAAGACGAAATGAATCATAAACACGATATGATGGTGCCAGTTGGTACTGCTAATGATGAAGCTAGTGCGCACGAGGCCTCTAAGTAATAATTTTTATCGCACTTTCTATGCAGGCGGCTTTTTTATAGGCCGCCTCATTTTTTTGTCTTTTTCCAAACTATTGTTATTGCTGCAGGCTGCGGCCTAGACTCTGTGCAATGAATGAATGTTTAGTTGCGGCCGTGTCGCACCCCTCTACTCGGCTTGAAACAAGCCTCCATCGGGGCGAACGGCCTTTTATCGGTCAAAGCCATTAATAGGCTCTAGTATGCCATATTGTCTACACGGAGGGCAGTCAATATAAATCTCGCACTTACCCAACGGCCGTTCGCCCCGATGGAGAACCCGCAGGGCGCTAGCCTGAGCTTTGCGAAGGTTCGAATGGAGGGGTACGACGGTTATAAGAAAAAAGAAGAAAATTCTAGAAAGATTTTTATGAACACCTCTACTTTAAAAGCTCACCTCCACCTGCTCCTCGTAGCACTCGCAAGCACCGCCACCCTGTACCCTCATACAGATAAAACATATCTATCGATACGGCCGGACGGCTTTAACAGCACCATTGAATACACCGGGTACCACCAAAATTTCTACCAGGCCTGGAACCGCCCATTTGGTTCAATGCTACAAATAACCCCCTTTTATAGCGCATCAAAAGATGAGCACAAACTTGGGGAATATTTTGGCATACACGATAACCGCGATTCATTTTCCATTGGAAAGGTCGTTACGGAGGTTGACCCATTTGCACCGCCAATAAGCAACGCAGATCTTGCAAATGGACTGTTTATACATGATCAAGCAACCCCGGCCGACCAGCGCACGCTCAACGGCATTGTATCACTACACCCTCACCGTAACGTCTTTGGGTTCCAGTGCCTGTACATTCAACATGTGGGCTCACCCACTTCGCCCGTATTTATCCGCGCACAAGTTCCTATGCTGCATGTGACCCAAAAGGTTGAACTGCGCGTCGACGAAAGCCAACCGGTTATGATTGGGAAAAAATCTTTTGACTTAGAAGACTTTTTTACCGGCCAGGTTGTTAATGTTATGGGCATCAACCAGCAAACCGCATTAGAAAACCTGCTCATTAAGGGGACGCACAAAGAGACCGGGCTTGGTGACTTTGCATGCAGCCTTGGCTATAAATTTTTTCAAAAACCAAACAATCATCTTTTTGTGAGCTTTGATATTGTTATCCCAACCGGTAATAAGCCTTGCACGCAACACCTGTTCCAGCCAGTGTATGGCAATGGCCAACATTTTGGTCTTGGTGCCAGCCTTGACGCAGGCGCACTGGTGTGGAAGAATCAATACGCGCACCTACAGCTCTTAAGCTATTTGCGCTATCAATATCTTTTCCCAAATCACGAACACCGCGTACCGTCTATTTGCGGCCAGCCTTTTTCACAATATTATCTCTTGGGAGAAAATGGCACGACAAAGCCACTCTTTCCTGCTGCCAATGTGTTACGGCAATTAGTACACGTTAAGCCACATAGTATGATCGATTTTATGGGAATGATCTCATTCATGTGTGATGGATGGACAATAGATTGTGGTGGTACGGTTTTTTATAAAAATCGTGAGACAGTAACTCCCACGCACCCGTTCCCTAGCGATCGTTATGGTATAGCCAGTCCTAGCTTTTCATCTGACGGCACCACTGTCTTTAATGCAGCAGGCACACTGGATGGCAGCATGCTTACACAGAAAAATATTACCATGGATAGCATTACCACGCCCTACCTCCTGAGCACAAAGTTTTTTGGCGGCCTGAGCTATACGTACAAATACCAGGCGGTTACCTTTACGCTTGTAGGCGGCGCATCGTACGAGTATGCCAGTACCAACGCCGATCTTGAGCATTATACGCTCTGGACAACGTTAGGCATGGCGTTTTAATACCAATACGGCATTACCGCCGCCAAAAGCACATGAGTTTGAAAGTGCATAATCAATAGGCACACTGCGCGCCCCATCGATAATATAATCAAGATCACAGGCAAGATCTGGCTGCGTGCAATTAATGGTCGGAGGCAAAAGGCTATGATGCAAGGCAAGCGTTGTCAACGCCGCCTCAACCGCACCGGCAGCACCCAACATATGCCCGGTCATTGATTTTGTACTACTCACCGCACAATGGTTTTCTCGTGATGGGTCAATCCAGGCACCAAATACCTCTTTAAGCGCCTTAGTTTCCAGCGTGTCATTCATTGGCGTGCCGGTGCCATGAGCGTTAATATAGCCGATATCTGATGGCTGTACGCCAGCATCAGCAAGTGCGTTGCTGGTTGCCTGCACGAGGCCACGTCCTTGGTCATGCATGGCCGTTATGTGGTAGGCATCAGCGCTTGCGCCATAACCGATCAGCTCGGCATAAATCGTGGCGCCACGTGCCTGGGCATAGTCAAGCCGCTCAAGCACCAGTACCGCTGCCCCTTCAGCCATAACAAATCCGGTACGCAATTGGTCAAATGGGCGGCAGGCCAGGGCAGGATCGCCCTGCCAGGTTGATAAGGCACGCATGTTGCCAAATGAGGCGATAGCCA
>JABCZU010000040.1 GCA_013289515.1 Candidatus Babelota bacterium
CTTTATGCTTTTTGCAATTTTAAAAAATCAATTAATTTAAAATCCTTAAAGTATCATGTGCCCATGCCCGCTGTCTAAAAGGATTCTCGATTGCATGAGGGGTGCTTTTATGCTACCTTAGGCAGGTATTGTATTTTTTAGTCTCCAACCAATTGTTTCTGGGGGACCGCGTATGAAAGTTTCTATCCTTGTCGCCAAACAGGCTATTCATCAGAGCTAAGGCTTTTTTGTAGCTTACGGCACATCATCTTAATTATCATAATAACAGGTAAACAAGGGCGTACTCTGCCCAAACTATAGGACGGATCCATGTCTAATGCGTATAGCATTGTGCACATGCTGCGTTTATGCACGCTGCTCAGTGTAGCAGCCGCATGTACACATCTGTATTCACAATCACATTATATGAAGAAAGAAAAAACGATGAATAATCACAAGCCCTCTCAGGGCCCATCTACGTGGCTGGCAAGCATCCCATCGCTCAAAAATGCCGGTTCCTTCGTTGGTAAGGACAAGCAGGGCAACCAGGTCATGCTTGAGTGGCAAAAAACAACGCTGGTATCGCCAGACTTTGTTACTGCGTATTCGGCCACTTGGGAAATAGCAGAGCATGGCTATACGCCGGTGGAAATGCAGTTTTTACAAGCATACCCAGAGGTTGTTGGCAAAGAGGCCTACTTTAAGCCCTTTGAACCATTATTTGCCAGTGGTGTTGCCGCTGTTGACTGGAGGCAGGTGGAAGTCGCTATGCGATCGGTTCTTAAGGGACATTTTGTTCTTGATCCATCACTGTATAGCGATGCAATTCTCAAGGCGTATGCACATGATATCATCTTCGTTGTAACCATCAAAGATCAGGCTACTAATCAGCAGCTTGGCTTCATTACCTTTATGGTGCGCGTTGGCTATGCTCATGGCGATATTAAGGTTATGAGCTTTGCGGTCAGTCCAGCTCACCAATGTCGTGGCCTTGGTAAGCTGCTCATGGGCGCCATTTTTAACATTGTGCCACAGGTCAAACGAATCTTCCTGCATACGCGTGTTACCAATGAACGTGCTCTGCAGGCCTATCGTTCATGGGGATTTATGGATGATCAACACCCAGTAATTGATCATCCACTAAATATGGCTCACTGGTCATGTTTGGAGTATAAGGCAGATCAATCCAATGTGTTGCAAAAAGCAGCAGCGTTATTAAAATAACGGCAACGTATGGCATGAGTGCTGGCAAAACGCGATGATATGCCAGTACTCATGCTACAGACCGATGAAAAAATCTTTCTTTTTTGTAAAAATACGGAGCTATCGTTACACATTGAAACTCGATAAATTGTTATTGATATTCGATATTTTATTTGGTATGATAGCTTTTGTAATGTTACAAGATTTAAAACACGGTCAGTCTAAAAATAAGAAAGAATACGATGACAAGCATTAAACGATACGCCCGTTATTTCGAAATCCTTTGCATGATAGTGATCCCACTACTTCCAGCCTGGTCTGTGTTTATGTGGTTTTTCGGGGATAAGCTCATGGACAGCACATACTGTGTTGATCTGGCCAACCTGTCATTATTGCAACGTAGCGCCGCCCTGTGTGTAGACCTGGTAAGCAATGCCCTGGTGATCTATGGCATGACGCTATGCATCAAGATAGCACGCCTTTTACAAAAAGATGGTGCCTTTACCCATTCAACCGTGACTTTCTTTACACGCTTAAGCAAAGTGTCTGCCTACTGGGGACTGTACAATATGGCAACCGTCATAGGGTACTACACGTTTGTTATGGTCAATATGCCTCTACGTGTCCGCATGCTTGGATTAGTATCAAGCGGATTATTCTTCCTGTTCATCTTTGTTTTCCTCTCTGTGCTTGCTACCATCGTCTCCAAAGCATGCGTGCTACAAAATGACTCAGATTTAACGGTCTAGGAGAAGCAATGACAAAGATCGTAGTTACGTTGGACCAGATGATGGCCAAGCGCAAGGTAAAGCTCAATGAGCTTGCAGCTAAGATTGATCTTACTGAAGCAAATCTTTCTATCCTGAAGACTGGGAAAGCAAAGGCAATCCGCTTTTCTACGCTTGAGGCATTGTGCGAGGCGCTTGATTGCCAGCCGGGCGATTTGCTTGAATTTGATACAATGAATTCTATTAAAAATATGCTGATTATAATCGGTATATGTATAAGTGCTTGCTGGTACGCACATACACCAGTACATGCAACGTTATTGGAAAAAGCTGCCATTGAGCATAGAGAATTAACAATAATAACAAAGGACTATGATCATGAATAAGCAGGCTACACCAAAGCCAGTATGGAGAGAGTGGCTGGAATCGCTGGGGTTTGCCTTAGGCATAGCATTTATTATACGTACCTTTCTTTTTGGCTTATACCACGTTCCCACCGGGTCAGCAGAGCCCAATCTTTTAGTTGGTGATCGCATTTGGGGCAATAAGTTAGTCTATCGGTTTTCTCCCATTAAGCGTGGTGATTTAATCATCTGTGACAATCCAGTCTTTGATTATGCGCCTGCTGGTAGTATCAATAATTGGTGGCAGCACCATGTTGGCATACCAATCCCTTTTGTAGGATTACATGCTGGCCCTGATAATTGGACGAAACGTGTCATTGGCGTACCCGGTGATACTGTTGAAGGTCGTATAGAGGACGGCAAAACTGCCGTCTATGTTAATGGCAGCAAGCTGGCTGAACCATACGTCAATCGTTTACCTCTTATTGTGGTAGAACGATCGAAAGGCTTTATTCCATTCAATCATTTCGGCCCAATTCCTATACCAGATTTTTTAACACACACGCTCAAACAAATACCTTACACGTACGATCCATCAAAACCGTATGACCAACAGCCGTACTACCATATGAGTGATAATGCTGTTGTGAAACAAGTTGGTACCGGAAAACCATTCTTTCTTCTGCCTGGGACACCGTGCATAGATCAGAATGGCTGCCGCGATACCTTTGGGCCTCTTGTTATCCCTGCAGGGAAATACTGGGTGATGGGTGATAACAGAAAAGGCAGCCTTGATAGCCGCTGGTGGGGACTTCTAGATGAAAAACTTATTCATGGACGAGCAAGTTTTGTGATTTGGTCACTTGATAGCGAAGAGGCATTCTGGCTGTTTGATTTTATTAAGCATCCAATTGATTTTTGCACAAAACATATGCGGTGGAATCGCTTCTTTAAAGGTTTGTCATTGTAATGCTGCAGAATGATCACAATTTAACAATCTAGAATAGCTTAACAAGAAAGAGCCTCATGGTTAACACACATAAGAACATAGCGATTGCCTGTGCATTGTTCATAGGAATATCGTATTTCATTTCTAGCACGCCATTACACGCAAGCATGGCGCATCACACAAGTACTGAAAAGGAGTCTGTCATGGCAACTGATACCATAACTATTCAAGGCAGCTGGTCGGGCCAGCTTAATGTTGGCATGCTGGTTACGTTGATTGTTAACATTCAGGACAACGCTGATGGCACGCTGAGCGCTACCATCGATTGCCCAGAACAAGGATTAAGCGACGGTAAACTTGATACCATTGCTTTCCAAAATGGGTCGCTTTCCTTTGAGTTTAAAAAAGCTTTTGCCACCTATGAAGGTTCCATTAACCAAAACGGTACCGAGATTGTTGGGACATATGCATCGGGCGGGGCTTCCTTTCCGCTTACGTTAAAGCGTTGCATGACGGTACCAGAAAAAGCAAAGCGACCACAAGAACCACAGTCGCCATACCCGTACCAGGTAGAAGATGTTGCCTATGAAAATAAGGCAGCCGGCGTTACACTCGCAGGTACATTAACACTGCCGCAATCACAAGGCCCGTTTCCGACAGTGCTACTGATCGCCGGTTCCGGTCCCTGCGACCGTAATGAATCGCTAATGGGACATAAGCCCTTTATGGTGCTTGCTGACCACCTCACACGCCAAGGCATTGCCGTGTTGCGTGTTGATAAGCGTGGCGTTGGCGCATCAACGGGAGATTATGGCGCAGCAACAAGCACAGATTTTGCCAGTGATGTACTCGCAGGCGTCCAATATTTAAAAGCAAGACAAGAGATTGATAGCAAGCGCATCGGCCTGATTGGTCACAGCGAGGGTGGCATCATTGCTCCCATGGTTGCTGCTCAATCACGCGATGTTGCTTTTATTGTGCTACTAGCAGCGCCTGGCGTTAATGGTGAAGAGATTCTGTATGAACAGGGCGCCTTGTGCCAACGAGCTGAGGGTGTGCCTGAGGACATTATTGTGCGCCACATTGCCGTGAGTCGACAAGCATTTGCGATTATAAAAAAAGAGGCTGATCCTAAGGTTGCAGCAACACAGCTTGCCCAGCTTGCTAAGCGACATCTGGAAACGTTACCAGAAACTCAAAAACTGCTTACTGAATTGGCGAAGCGACATGATGATCAAAATCTTGATCAGGCTACCGCCACAGCGCAAATAGAAGCTGGCATGAGGGCGATGAACACACCATGGTTTCGCCACTTCCTTATGTTTGATCCTGCGTCAGTGCTTAAAAACGTAACCGTTCCAGTTCTAGCGCTCAATGGTGAACGTGATTTGCAAGTGGCACCACAACAAAATCTGCCGGCTATTGCCAAAGCATTAGCCGATGCTGGCAATACCGATTATACAATCATTGAACTACCTGGCCTTAATCATGTCCTACAGACATGTACAACAGGCGCAGTTAGTGAGTATGCAAAGATTGAAGAGACCATGTCGCCGGTAGCCTTACAAACTATATCAAAATGGATTCTCAAGCATGTTGCTTCACCCTTCCAACAACCAAGCGGACCGTATGGCGTTGGTGCGGAAACATATGCCATCAAGGCATCGCAACAGCAGAACCAAAGTAAAGACGCTCTGCAGTCACGGGACCTGACGATACAATGTTGGTACCCAACAACCAAAAAACCATCAACGCCAACATGTCCATGGGCCCCTAAATTTGCAGCGTTTCTTGAGCAGCATGCTGAAGTTTTTAAGCAGCTGGAACTTGGCAAGCTTCGCACCTATGCGCAACCCAATGTACCAGTCTCAACTGATCAAGCCAGTTACCCCGTAATTCTGTATTCGCATGGCTCCAGCCAAATGGTAGGCGACAACTCATCGCTGTGTGAGGAGCTCGCAAGTCACGGCTATGTTGTTGTCGGCATAGATCACCCGCAAGAGGCCATCCGTGAGTTCTTTAGCAAGGGATTTCCTCTTTACAACGAGGTTAAAATCCGCATGGTACAAGATATGGAACAGGAAATTATTGATGCACAGTGCGTCCTTGATTACCTTGAACACCTGCCGGCTAATAGCATACTTATTGGCAAACTTGACCTGCACAACATTGGGATGGCAGGCCACTCATTTGGTGGTACCGTAGCCGTGCAACTCTGTCGTCGTGATAAGCGTTGTAGAGCAGCCATCAATATGGAAGGGCCACTGATTGGCAAGGATGCTACCACGCCATTTCACAAGCCATTATTGTTTCTGCTTGGCAGTGAAAGTTGGCTATCCAACCCAATGACCGAAGAGCAGATTGTTCAATGTTTTCAAACAAAAGAAAATTACCTTGATGCTCAGCAATCATACAGAGCTGCGATTGATACATTGGCGAGCGCAGCCGGTGATGATGCACGCACGGTCGTTATCAAGGGCGCTGATCATAATGCATTTGTTGACCTCGCGCTTATAGCGCAGCATTCGCCTATAGATATGCGCAGTGGCTCGCTTGATGCGCAGCGTACGCATGAGATTATGAAGGCGTATGTTTGTGCCTTTTTTGATAAGTATTTGAAGGGAAAGACCTCAGTATTACTGAATGAGCAAAAATCGATGTATTCAGAGGTTTAACATGTATCCAAAAAACAATATCTGTTATACACTCGTTATCAATAAAAATTGATGTTAACTGGCGATCAGGCGATTGTATAACAAGGCGTCAATAAAATATATCCGAGAACTTAAGGAAAAGGAATATGTGTTATGGAAGAAATACAGCCATTAGACCAAAAAACCATCGAGGAGGTCAAAAAACGCCTTGTCAAAGCCTATAATCCTCGTGAGATTTATATCCTAGAACCTAGATCTGAAGATACTATTGACGTTGGTATTTTAGTTGTTGTCGATGAAGCTGGGCTTCAGAATCGTTATGCACTCATGGCTCAAGGACATCATGCACTCGTTGGGGTTGACATCGCTAAAAGTATTTTGGTTTACACCCCAGAAGAATTTGAAGCTTATTCAAAGGATAGATACACGATGAGTTATGCCATTAAGCACTATGGTAAGCAAATTTATGCACGAGCATGAACAATGGCTTATGATTGCCCAGGAAGATTTTGATGCCGCAAGGCACCTTTTACGTACAAGTAAATGCT
>JABCZU010000041.1 GCA_013289515.1 Candidatus Babelota bacterium
CAATGGCGATGCTCGCTCCATCTACATTCAGAGTTTAAAGGAGGCTGATAAAGGCAATTATGACCCTCTAATTAGTTTAATGCGTTCGTACGGAGCACAAGATCCATCATTAAGTGAACTGATAGGTTTACCCTTTTACAGGCAATGCTTATCACCCCAGCAGGTGACTGCTATGGTAAAAGCCTTGTTACAATCAGGTTGTACAACCAACGAGACGCTGCACAATGGACACCATCCATTACAACTAGCTATCAAGAGACATTATGAGGACATAGCGCTCTTATTAATAAAACATGGCGCTGATCTGAAATTTCGAGACAAATCTGGCTATGACCCATTTGAACTGGCAATAAATCAAGCTGATTTTAAACTTGCTAAGGCAATTTGTGATGCCGGATATCCCTATAAAAAGGGCGAGCCTCCCTCTTTAAAAATAAAATACGATTTGCTTTATAAATTCGAAAACGAACACCTATAGGTTATCATTTATCACTACAATGATAATCTATAGGTGTTCGTTTTACAAAATGTTCCAGATGTCACAACTCTTGCCCTTGCCCACTTCTTTATACAATAATCTTATGAGCTGTATATTTTCTTACCATCTCATTTTTAAGAAGGAGTGTGTATGTTCATGGATGTTAACAAAATTATTATTGGGGTTATCCTCTTGGGTTCATCGCTACTACTCGCAAATCTGTTGCTACAAGAATGCACGCAAAAAGAAAGAATTGTTGCCGGCGCTCTTATCGGTGCAGCCAACGGCGCATTTATTGGTGGCGCAGTGGTAGTTCCTGGCGGTGTCATTGCAGGTGCTGCAATTGGTGCTGCAATTGGTGGCAAAGCTGGTGAGACCTACGATTCCTCACGCAAAGATGCTAAGAATGCGACTAAAAAATAAATGACGTAAAGTTGGTCGTATAAAAATACATTTATATTTTTATACGACCAAAAAAAGATACGTTTCTTTCTCGTAGCACTTTTGGTATCATGACTTAAAAAACATTGAATATTCATAAGCTGAAAGCGTTCTGCATGAAAGCCTATCTTGATATCGTACGTCATATCCTTACCAACGGTGTGCGCAAAACCAATCGTACCAGCATCGACACGCTTGCCGTTGCTGGCCAGATGTTCGAGCATGACATGGCGCAGGGCTTTCCGCTCCTGACTTCAAAAAAAGTGCCCTTTCGTTTGGTTGCCACCGAGCTTGAATTTTTCATTAAAGGCATCACAAATAAAAAATGGCTTCAGGAACGTAATAACCATATCTGGGATGAATGGGCGTATCCACGCAAGGCCCCCTATGGCCACAGCATAGAGGCCAGGCAGCAGATGCTGGCTGAAGAGGACCTTGGCCCTATTTATGGCTTTCAGTGGCGGCACTTTGGCGCAACCTATAGCAGCCATGATGCTGACTATGCCGGCCAGGGCTATGACCAACTGAAGCAGTTAGTTCACACGTTAAAAACTAATCCGCACGATCGCCGCATGATCGTTGCTGCGTGGAACCCTCCATTTTTAAGTGAGATGGCACTGCCACCGTGCCACTATGCCTTTCAGGTGACGGTGATTGGCGACACACTTAATCTATTGTGGAACCAACGCTCTGTGGACGTCATGCTCGGTTTACCATTTAATATTGCCAGTTATGGACTCCTCCTTCACCTACTCGCAAAAGAAGCTGGGCTGAAAGAGGGCCGACTGATTGGCTTTCTGGCCGATGTCCACATCTACAGCAATCATGTTGATGGTGCCAAAGAGCAGCTTAGTCGAGGTGAGTCAATATACCCATTGCCACTCATGACTACCCAGCCGTTTATCAGTATTTTTGACTGGCAGGCCAGCGACTCTAAGCCTGAGCAGTATGTAAGCCATCCAACGATTAAATTTGAGATAGCCGTATGATCTGTCTGATTGCCGCTATGACGCATAAAGGCATCATTGGCAAAGGCAACGCATTGCCTTGGAATATTCCTGATGAACTTAAATATTTCAGACGCTGCACCCAGGGCGCTACGGTCATTATGGGTGCTCGTACCTACGAATCTATTGGTCGGCCACTGCCAAACCGCTACAACATTGTTTTAGGGCCAGTTGGTTTGCACATTCCAGGCGTTGATGTATGCCACTCAGTTGACGCGGCACTTGTGGCAGCCGAGGCCTGGCGTAAGGCAAATGGAGGCGAGATCTTCATTATCGGCGGCGCGTATACCTATGCACAATTCTTGCCACTCGTTGACCGCCTGTATATCAGTTATATCAAGCATGACTATGACGGTGATGTCTTCTTTCCTCCTGTTGATTGGAGCGCATGGCATGAGGTCGAACGCACTGATTATCCTGAATTTGAATGCGTTGTGTATCAAAAAATGCGCTCGTCCTGAGCTTGTCGAAGGATATGAGCGCATTATCTTTATCTTTGCGCTAGCTAATTTTCCTTACAAAAAGTGGCCCTTTTTGTTCAAGCATTAACAATGCTACGCTTTGGTGTATACTCTTCACTCGCAAGAACGCTCTTGCTTTATCATTGATTATCGACATACAAGGACAATTATGAACATCAGGTTTTATGCCTCTACCAGTCATTGGTATTGGCTTATTATACTTATGCTGTGTACCACACAGCCTTGCCCAGCCCAAGCACCAAATCCCTCTATTATTGGCTTTTTTGAGCAACGAGATTTGGAGCTTGCCGGCTCACTGAATGAATCCAACAAAGGGGTCATTGCAAAGATTGATCACACCAAAACAATCTTTGGTAAGGCACGTTTAGCCGCCCATCTTTCCAATCCAATAGCTAATCTTGCAGTACTTGAAAAGCGCCAAGCGGCGATTCGTGCCATTGCCGATAATCCTGAACTGGCGACACAGCTTGCTCAGGTGCTTGGAGATATTAAGGCCCATCAAAGTAGCATCGCCTTTTTTGGCACGCCATTGGATCCAACGGCTCAGAAGTCTTTAAATGCATATTTTTATTCTTCGCAGTATTTTAAAGAATACAATACCAGCACTTCAGCCTTAACCGGACGCGACATCTTGAAAAAAATTCTGCTGCTGCACCCTGCAGTTGAACATCTTCTTATTGAAGGTGTTTTTGCGATGATAAATAACAAAAATCAAGCTTCTAAGGAAAAAATTAAAAAGGCGATAGAAGATTTACAAAAATTTAAGCATGATGTTATTCATTGTGCCAACGAAAGCCCAGCGGTTATGCAAAGTATCAATGCTAAATTGCCTGGCCTTATCCCTGCTACTTGTCATGCTGGTCACCATCACCATGGCCACAATCATCACCACCATGGCCATAGTCATAATCACAATGATGACAACCACCGTTGCCTAAACTGTTTACTTGAACCAAGCGAAGACGCTTCTCAGTTTCTAAAAAACCTTCATCGGTGCTTTTCTGTGTGCCACATTGCCTTCACGTTTGCCAATCTTCCTGCGACCTATGATCTGGTTACAACGCAACTTGCAGTGCTTAATGAGGTGTATACCCATATCCTTGGCATGCAGCACTGCTTTGAGGCAATCACAAAGCTGCAAGAATTAGCCAAACAGCACGCTGCCATTAGTGAAATTTTGCCTGTATTATTGGTGGAGAGAACAGATCCAGCGAATGAAGAGCTTATGGAACTTTTGAACGATGATGATGAATTCCAGCCGGACGAGCAGCTTGGATTTTTTTCATCAGTCGGCCCGACATTGCGCGCCTATTCCTTGCTACGCCAGCTTACGCCAGACTACGCGCCACTCTTTGAAGCAATTGGCGACCTTGATGCCTATGCCTCCATGGCGCATTTGATGACAGCTCACCAAGATAAGTCGGCAAAATTCTGCTTTGCTCGCTTCAAGAATGGTGCTGACAAGCCGTATATTGCTATGCGTGGCATGTGGAACTGCATGCTCGATGCTGATACCGTTGTAACCAACACAGTGACGCTGGGGCCTGACGGCAATAACATGATCATCATCACCGGACCAAATAAAGCTGGTAAATCAAGTATTATTAAAGCCTTTGGGCTCAACATTGTTCTGGCACAATCATTTGGTATAGCGGCTGCTGACGATGTTGAGATGGCGCTGGTTGATGCCTTGCTCACCTACATGACTGTAACAGACGATATCACCAATGACACGTCGTTGATGGTTGCTGAGATGGCACGTGCTGACATGTGTTTAAAGATTATTGTAAGCCTCAAGCCGGGCCAGTTTGCCTGTGCCTTAGTTGATGACTCATTGTTTAAAGGTACGACCTTTCAAAAGGGGCAAGAGCTGGCGTACCAATTTGTGCAGAGTTTGGGAAGCTTTAATAATTGCTGCGGCCTGGTTGCCACCCATACGCAGCTGCTTACCCAATTAGCCACGCAAAATAGCTCAATTTTTGCCAACATGTATATCCCAACGGTGAACGTTGCTGGTACGATTGCAAGTACCTTTACGCTGCAACCTGGCTGCGCAAATCCTGATGATGTTTTGGCGATTGTCAGGGCTATATAGTCTGTGGAATTAGCAAATTCATCAATATTCTGATGGCGTTAGGCCCTGTTTATTGACCAGATTTTTTCTAATACCGGGCACGCTATAAAGAAAATTAAATCTATCCTCCAGTTCAGAACCATGCCACCAAGGGCAACTTAATGTGACAAGGTGTAGTGGTGTGTTGCCATGTATATCCATAGCATTTACATTGGCACCCCAGTGCAAGAAAAGTTGCATGCAATCAACGGACCAATGTAAAGTTGCCCGATGGAATGGAGTGCGTCTGCGATTATCTCGAGTCCTAATATCGGCACCCTGTCCAAGTAAGAAAGAGGCCATAGACAAAGAATCCGAGTGAGCCGCATCTTGAGAGCTACTCAGCGGTGTTTCACCATAGCTGTTCCTACATTCTATGTAGGCCCCGTGATTAAGAAGTAACTGAACTAAAGGAATATAGTTCTTATCAGCCGCCAAAGAGGTATATCGCAAAAATTATTGTTAATTTTTTTTAAAGATGTGGTATACTGGCCCCATCTCAATTGACATACTAGTCTTCGCTCACATTGTGAGCTACACCTGGCGCAGCCAGTCTTCGCTCACGTTGTGAGCGGAGTTTATCCTGCCTGTCCGGCGAAGCCTTCAGGCGTAGGCGGATGGCACGGCAGATTTGGCCTTAAAAGGTTTAATGCGCACGAATTGCAGAATTTATTGATTTCCGCTTGACAAAAGCCCCATAATCTAATAAATTTCTAAACCTCTACGAGCCGCTAGCTCAGTTGGTAGAGCAACAGCCTTTTAAGCTGTGGGTCGTAGGTTCGATTCCTACGCGGCTCACCATACTTCGCTTATGAGCCCCAGGGGTCTCATAGCTTCGTATGGCACGGTCAGTTTTTGCCCGATGTGGTGGAGTTTATCCTGAGCTCTGTCGAAGGAGCTGGGCAGGTCATCCATTAAATGGGTGCGCCAAAATCTCTAAGAAATATTCTTATTATGCGTCCCCATCGTCTAGGGGTTAGGACACAAGGTTTTCATCCTTGTAACAGGGGTTCGAATCCCCTTGGGGACGCCAGTCTTCGCCCTTCGGGCTACGCCTGGCTAGCGCCATTGAAGGTAGCTTTATAACAAGAATAAGTTTGGCCGCGATTAGCGAAGACTGTCCGGCGTAGCATTGAAAGCGTTAGCTTGAAATGCGAAGCGGGACTGGCACTAATAACTACATTTTCTTCGCCCTTCGGCATATGGCCTCGAGCTTCGCCTGGCTGCCGCTGGCATATATCGATGGCAAAAGAAATTTACAACTACCAAGCGAAGACTGTTCAGTCTTCGCCTAAAGGCTAC
>JABCZU010000042.1 GCA_013289515.1 Candidatus Babelota bacterium
ACAATGGAATCAATCCAGTAGCTCAACCAGTTTCCAAGCTTACTTCTACACAGGCTCAGCCTGCAAGCTTCGCATCCAATGCAAATACAGCAGCACCGGTAACAGGTGGCGCTAAGGCAAAGGCCGGAGCAAATACATTAGCTCCTCAACCTGCCACAGCACGTCCTCATGGACAACCTGCGGCAAATGCACCACTAATACGTAATGATGCACAGAATCATGGTATAGCTATTGTTCAAAAAAACCAAGCGGCTAGACGTCAAGCAAATGCAGAAAAACAGAGCAATCAACGAGCGTTTATGAGTAGTGGTTGTGGTTTTGGCGGATATGATAGGCAAGATCAAATCGATGCCGAAAGGGCATGGAAGGAGAAATGGGAGGCTGACGAGAAAAAGGCTGCTGCAGAAGCTCAAAGAAAGGCTCGCGAAGACCAAAAAGCTCTAGAATTAAAACAAGCAAGGCTTGCCGAGTTAGCAGCTCAAAAAGCATTGGATGATCAAAAGGCATTGGAGATTAAAGCAGCAAAACTTGCGGCACAAAAAGCGGCTGCGTTAGAAGCCAAAAGGCTTGCTGCGTTAGAGACTCAAAAGGTATTGGACCTGCAAGCAGCAATGCTTGCAGCGCAAAAGGCTGCTGAGTTAATAGATCAGAGAGCACTTGAAGCCAAAAAAGCGCGAGAGGCTAAACAGGCAAGGGAAGACTTATACGACGCCCTTCATGTCAACTCTAATTATCGTGACGAAGATGATGGCTACGATAGCAGCGTAGATGATAGCCCCAATTCTGCCTGGCATCGGCGAGCATACAACAAACAACTTCAAGAAAACAAATATGAGCTCAATGATCGTTACAGAAACAGACGTAATGCATCTAGATACCAGCAAACGCCATCTGAAGATCGTGGCCTTGACGAGAATAATCACTATGATCGCTACGAGCATAATACTCCCAGGGCACCTTCTCCTCGACGTCAGCAAGCAGCTGAAAATGATTATCGTGACGTAGCACGAGCAATGTATATTTATCAAAACTATGAAGAGATTAATCAAGCGCTTAACCAATTGTATGACGACAACATGCTTATGCGAGAGCATCAATATAATTTTAAATATGCGCAAGAGATTATTAATGATGCTAAGCAGTACCAAAGCGATAAAGCTGCCGGAATACGTTATTATAGAGGAATACCTACCACTAGAGAACTTCTTCTTGAAACGTATCTCAACAACGCCAATGAAATCTACATTTTACGTGCCAAAAAAATAGAGTTGGCTCAGTTCATAGATCCAGTTTATCCCTATTACAATTGTACTCCATACGGCGAGGAAGAACGGCTATTGAAATCGTGGGCCGCAAAAAAAAGTGCATGGACAGAGGCTGCAGAAGAAGCCAAAAAACAGAGGGCCCAGCAAGCAGCATTGCAGGCACAGGAACAACAGCGGCAGAATCGGGCAAAAGCTGCGGAAGAAGCCGCCCAGCAAGCAGCGTTGCTTGCGCAGCAACAAAAAGACGCTCAGGCAGCCGAAGAGGCAGCAAAGGCTGCTGCTAAAAAGTTTTTGGAGAGCCTACCTAAGGTAAATCAAACCTATTATCGTTTAGGCGGAATTCATGTTGATGCACACAATTTGGATGCAATCAAAGCTCTGATAGCCCGATGTGACCAAGCTAATAAAGATAACACATTTCAGCCACTGTCCATTCAAAATCATACGATCACCCAACTCCCAGCCCTATGCCAATCCTATCCAGCACTTGGGCTGTTACATGATTATGGCGCCGGACACAATAGACAATGCGGCTATCATGTAGTTCATCATGCAAAAATATTTGCAGCCAACCCAACCGCAACCGCGGAGCAACTGATCTCCTTGCTTAATAATCGCCAAGATTTTGAAAGTCGAACGTTATGCCCATGTAAAGATTATATCCAAAACAAGCGAGGCCAAGGGGAAGAAACTATAGATTTATTTGGCAGTGAGATAGAAGAATTGCTGCCCAGTGACATTGCAAACAGAGTGATTATCTATGGATCTGTTGGTGAAGCAGGGGATGAGGCGGCCCAAGCTGAAGCTGTTGAGGCTTCGCTGGGTCTAAATATGTCAAAGATCCATGCGTTCCAAGCCGGCAATCTTGATAACCTCATTTGGATTATTCCAAGCAACGGTAGCGATCACTGGATTACCGTGCTTGCGCGTAAAGGTGCTCAAGGCAATATAGAAATGTTCGTTGCTGATTCTTTGGGTCTCGATAGACGATCGGATCCTGAGGTCTTGCCAGAGTTACAGCAGATACTTCAGACGCTTTCTGTTAGGCAAGTATCGGCATCAGTAGAAGTAGAGGATGGCGTTGATTCAGGTGACGATGGTGCAAACGAAGCTGTTGCTAGGTTAGAGGAAAATGCTAATCTTAAAGGCGATCATAAGTCAAAGCAAAAAACAGCTGAAAAGACTGGCTCTAGCAATAGCGGCAATAATAACAGCAACGGTAACAGGGATCCAAATCAAAATGAACGAGTTATTAATATCCTTACCAAGGCAGAGTTCTTTCGACGATGTAAAGATCAGTATGAACACTATAAAGAAGGTGTTTATAAGCTTAAGGATAAAGCCATAGGGTTTTTGAATGGAAAAGCCCATTTTCTAAAATGGGATAAGCTACACAATGATTTAGAAGTTTACAGTAAAACCGAAAATCACCTTGGTTCGCTAAACCCAAAAACATTGGAACTATATAAAGGACCTGTAGTAGGACGAAAACCCTTTTGATGGAGTATTTTGCATGAAAATAGAGACCAAGCATTGTTGCCAATTAATGTCAGATTTTCTTAATGACCCTAGAATTCCTATTGGTTATTCGGCTGCATATAGAGAATATTATATTAAGTTGCGCTCTACCACTTCAATACAATTAATGTTTTATTGTCCATGGTGTGGAGTTAAGCTACCAAAAGACTTACGCGATGAGTTTTTAGATATTTTTTACGACCAGCTTAAGCTTAATCTGAAGCCGGGTCTTGGAACTCTGGAAACACCAGGGCTACCAGAAGAATTTAAAACCGATGCGTGGTGGAAGAAGCGGGGACTATAAAAGATCCCTACTCATAAAAAGGGCCTGCTAGGCAGTAGCTCAACAAGCCTTTTTTATGGGTCTTAATTTATTTGGCATAAAGGTGATCTTGTTCGTGGTCATACTCCAGTGTAATTTCCAATGGCTTCCCGTTAGTCTCTTTAGTAGCAAAAGGCCTTGTCGTTTTAATAAGATGAAACTTTGCTTTTTGCTTGGAGAACAATCCCTCTGGCTCTGTCAGCATAACCTTAAGCTCTATTATTAATTCCTCTTTAAAGTCATTCAATGGAACGTCTACATCGCTATCTTTTGGAACCTTCATCCATTCATTGCACAATCCACGGTGTATACGCATAGCCATCAGATGGGATAGTGACCTGCTGTGCTTTTTTAATTCCTTATCAATCCCGGTCCTGCAAATAATAATCTTACTATACGAATGCCCTTCATGGCTGGTCAGCATTGCACGCATGTCCTTGCTCATGTTGCTCGACCCTGCTGAGGAGGAGGAGGACGATGATGATGATGATGATGAAGTCTTTGCAGCGTTTGCTGTTGTCATTGATAATGCTAGCACGTAGCAAGATACGAGCAGACTTTGTAGCACATTTTTCATAATAATGGTCCTTTATTTAAATCTCAAAAAATTCTGATTCTGCCTCACTCTCTTCCATGTTTTCTTTATTATTTTCAATATCCCTAGCCTCTTGGACATTACGGTCCTGTTGTTGTTTTTTTAGCGCTAGTTCTTCTTTTTCCACCGCGATCTGAGCCTGTAGTTCTTTTTGAGCTCTAAGGTCATCTCTCACCTTGATCCTAATGTCTTGTAGAGAGGTTTTAATTTTAGGATTTTTTAAAATTGCCTCATTAATAATTTCAAGGTCTCTGGCTTCGCTTACATTAGGCTTTTCGCCTTTTTCGGCTGCAACTTCCTGGTTCTTAATATATTTTGTTGCCTCTTCCAGCAACTTTTCGGGCAAGGCCACTTTGGTCCACTTTAGCGTTTCTGCTGCCTGAGCTTCATCCGCAGCATTAGCCTTAGAAATCTCTTTATGCTTTGCATACACCGTAGCAGCTATACTGCCCACAGCGGTACCAACGGCTCCTAAGGTACCACCAGCAATTTCAGCGTCCTTTTTATCAGACGAGTCACCTCCCGATGATCCTGGTTGTGCGGGGGGAACTGCGGTCACCATTGTAGCTGGCGCTGTGCCGGATCCATCAGTGTGAACATGGATGACGATAGTTTGGGCAGGCGCCGTTGGCTTTGTTTGCGAGGCAGGCTTGGCAACCTTCTTTATTGCAGCTTTTTTGATTGGTGCCTTCTTAGCCACTGTAGCAGTGGCTGCAAGGGGCATAGTGAGACCGCATGCAATGATCAAGCACAAGAATAGGCAATACGGTAGACTGCTGAGCAATAATCTTTCCATCACACTCTCAAGGTAATGTCGTTACCACCATTCAAAAATCACAAAGGCACATATGGTCAGGCTAATAATTCTTGCGTTTCAAAGTCAAGGAGCGAGGCTCTTTCGCTGCGGTAGGCCTTTTTGCTGGCAAGCTTCAAGGGTTAATAAGGCGTGCAAGCTTTACGTAAATGTTAGTGTAATGCCAAATGACGAAAACACCGTCTGGATACGCTGTAAGGTAAAGCCAAAGCCGACTTCCCTGTTTCTAAATGCCTCCACCAAGTAACCACATAAAAATTTTTGTGGTATCCCGCAGCACTGTCTGTCGGATTACGGTGTTTTTCAACGCCGTAACGGGCACTGTAAACTGTCCGCATGTAGGCCTTTCGAGGTACTATAAGCTTCTCACTTTAGTGAGGAGTTGTTTACACCGTCCTTTTCTTAAAAATTATTTTTCGGGATAGGTAATGTTTGTTCCATGCACTATTGCCCATGAGGTAAGAGTATGTTGCTTACATTCAGTGGCATTATAAATATCTTCCACCGTGATTCCTCTGACGAGCAGCGCGTCAGCTATGAGGGATCGGTGGCAACGCCACGGCACCGCCTCAGCGCACATAAGTACCACCCGCTTTTTTTTAGCAAGGCTAATAAGCAGCGTTAGCCCATCGTCAAAAGCGCTTGTTTGCATATAGTCGGCAAATCCCCTAAAAGAAGCATTATGCCATGCTGTATTAATAGAATTTTTAGTAGTATGCCGCAATCCCCCCAACGCCTTGAGGTGCCGGTAGCCAATTTTGGAGTTTCTTAATATGGTTGGCAACGTATCAAAATTGAATTGTGGATTATGACGTGACCGAGGAATTGAACGA
>JABCZU010000043.1 GCA_013289515.1 Candidatus Babelota bacterium
CTCAATTGCCGACATTTCAACGCCTCATACGGCAGCTGCAAAAGGTGCCCTATCTCGCGTCCAAGAATGTGTATAAGGTTGCGGTGTATTTTTTACACAGTGACGCCAAGGCAGTTGAGCAGTTATGTGCTATCTTGCTTGAGGCAAAAAGAGCCATCAAGCCTTGTGTGGTCTGTTTCAACTGGACAGAGGATGGTGACTTGTGCGCCATCTGCTGTTCTAGCAAGCGCGATAAAAGTGTTATTTGCGTTGTTGAAACATGGCACGATCTCTTTGCTATGGAAAATGCGGGCGAATTTAAGGGGATGTACCATGTCCTTGGCGGGTCACTCTGCCCCCTTGAAGGGGTTGGCCCAGAACAGCTTGCGATCAAAGAGCTGCTTGTGCGCATCAATGATTCGATAAAAGAGATTATTTTTGCCACCAATCCTACGCCAGAGGGCGAGGCTACCGCAAGCTATATCTGGTCAAAGATGCAAAACCGTCCACTGCAGGTTTCCAAACTTGCTAGCGGTGTTCCGACCGGTTCCTCTCTTGAATACATGGATCGTATCACGTTGAGTAAGGCGCTGCTTGGACGAAGACCTTTCTGATTATCTGCACCATTATCTTTCTTGTGCTTTTCAGCAGTGGTTCCTGTGATGCTACCACCACCAATATCACATGTCATAGACAAAAAATAATGGCCGATGACCGCTTCGTATGTCAGGGTGACGTGAACATCACCCTCGAGCAATCTATGCGCCTTTGGGCCGATTATGTCGCCGGCAACCTTGCCAGCAACACGTTATCTGCACACGCCGTACGCTTACAGGTGCCAGATGGATATTTTACCGCCCACCGTGCCACAAAATTACCAGATGCTTCATGGCAGCTTCGTGATGGTACATATACAACGTGTGATCATACAACGCCTCACTGGTCTGTTGCGGCAAAGGATATACGCATTACTCCGCATGATACCGTGCATGCGCGCAATCTTGTTTTTAAGATCGGTGATAGACCGGTTTTTTGGCTACCATACGCCTTCATTCCAATTAATGTTCAGTCTGGTTTGTTACTGCCCCGCTTTATGATTGATTTTAATAATGGGCTGGGCATCAGGCAGGAATATTACACATGGTTCAATCGACATGCCGGCGCCACTCATGGCATTGAGCTATGGCCGTGGCGTGGCTTTATCCTAGATACCACATGCGATTGGACGCGCGGGCCGGATGATTCTATGTCTGGCGTGGTCCAAGGAGCCTATCGGTGGGATAAGCCCAGTACTGGTTATTGGCTAACCTTTCAAGATTTTCATCCGTGGTTGACGACGCCGTGGGATACTAATGCCCATACGCTCGCACAGATCAATGTTGGTGGTGATGCTAGGCTCGGCTGGCGCTTTGTTCCTGACATTGATGCGATTGATGATACGATTAATAGTTCATTACAGTTGAGGGTATGGCGGCCAACGATGTTGACGACTTTGCTGGCCGATTATACGGCGATTAGTCGACTGATTGCCGTCGGCGCTCGTCCTGAGCCTGTCCCTTCGGCGGAGCTCAGGATAAACTCCGGATATGAGCGCATCGATCGCTATGTTGGCGACCAGCAAACCGTTGTTACCCTGCTGCCGCACCTTGAACTCAATACAACGTATAAAGCACTGCTCTCATGGCTTTATTATCGACAGGATATTTTTGTTGATCGGGCTATGCTTGACCAATATGCCAATCCTCAGGCTGGTAATGTCCTGTGTCATGATGATGTCAGCGCGCTACGCTGTTATTATGCAGGTGACCTTACCCTGGCCAAGGCATGTGGCCCAAGTATGCTTACCGGTGCGCTCCAGCCGGTGGTGCAGTTGGTGAGTAATCATGCTGTTGATAAGCAAAGGCCCTTGCCTTTGGCACTTCAGGGTAACAGCTTTGGCCCTGGTGCCTATCGCTGTTTTTTGCGTGCATCGGCTGAGTTTGTCCTACCTGAATGTGTTTTTGATGCGCCTGATACCGGTGGTATGTGTGCCTTGCAGCCGTCGGTGCAATGGGATTATTGTCCGTATATTTACCAAAATGGTTGGTATCATTTTGATTATTGGGATAGGATATACCCACAACAGCAAATAGTGGCCAAGCTGCATAATCGTTTACGCTACCAGAACGTGGATGTAACCTTAGATCTTGAACAGGGGTATGATGTTGTTGATAATGATCAACGCTTTTTTTTAGATCGCCTACCGTATAGCAAACACCTATTACCCTTGCGCATAGCGGGCGCAATGATGCATGAAAAGCTACAAGTAAGCCTGGTGCAAGAATATGAATGGCGGCAGTTAAAGGTGATGCAATCAGCGTTCTCAATTGTTTTTACCGATAATCGCTTGCAACTATCCCTTAGCTATCTGTATCAAGACAAAGCGTTACAACACAAACGGCGGCTACTTGCCCATATTCCGCATATTATTTTATTAAACCTTGCACTTCCACTCACTTCTGCTACAACGTTAGTATACCAAACGCAATTATCAGCCCGTACCTGTCCTCACTTTGCAGTAGTACCGATCATGCATCGTCTATGCTGGGAGTACGAAGGACATTGTTGGGGGTGTTCAATTGGGTTTGAAGCGGTAAACTATAACAAAGAAAGCTTTGATAAGCAGGCACGCGCGTTGGTGCTATCATTGTATCTTGGTGCGCGTGGTGTGCAAACTAAACAATAATGAATGGTAAAGAAAGGGTATGTATGGTGTTCACAGCTCCTACAAATTTTGCATTATTTAAACAGCGTCGTCAGCGCTTTGTTCAGACGATAAAAAAAACCCATGCAGCAAGTAATGGCGTGGTGATTGTGGGAGCCGGATTTGAACAAGACCGTTATGCCTTTAGGCAGGAGAGCTCTTTTTATTATTTAACCGGTATTTCTGAGCCGGCCGCGCTTCTGTTTCTTTATTTAGATGGCCGTGATGTGCTCTATATCCCGCGCTTTGGTACTGCCCGTGAGCAGTGGTTAAATGTAAAAATCGCAGGACAACAGGATGCCGCGCGTTATGCGCTTGACCAGGTTTGCTTGCTGGGGGCAGCCTGTCGCGGGTACTCATTTAAGTTGCCATTTACGCAAGATTTGTACGCTGATTGTGTCAAAGATATCAGTGCTTTGGTTGCTGGCGGTGGCAAGGTCTTTGGGCTTATGGATAGCAACAATGAAGGCTATCACATGATGCTTGATTTGTGGAATCATCTGCAGGGATGGGTACCGGGGCTACAAGGCAAGGTGGTTGATGTTTCGCCAACCATTGATGCGATGCGCCGCAGCAAAGATGAGTATGAGGTAGATTTGCTCCACAAAGCCGTACAAATTACCGCCATGGCCCATCAGACGGCGGCTACGGTTATTAAACCTGAGCGGTATGAGTATGAGATACAGGCATCTATTGAATATGTGTTTACCCACATGGCCGGGTGTCAGCCATCGTTTCCATCCATCGTTGCCACAGGCAAAAATACTACGGTGTTGCATTATACTGATCGCAATAATCAGCTGCAATCGGGCGATCTGTTAGTAGTCGATATTGGCGCTGAATACGGCATGTATGCGGCTGATATAACGCGTACCTACCCAGTGAATGGCACGTTTACACCGCGTCAACGCGAGGTATACGAGATGGTGCTGGCTACCCAAGCTCATATTGAAAATATTGCGGTGCCTGGCATGTATCTGAAAAATCCTAAATACCCTGAACAGTCCTTGCATCATCGAGCAGTGGCATTTTTAGAGCAGCAGGGTTATGCCAAATATTTTTGTCACGGCATAGGCCATTACTTAGGCCTTGATGTGCATGATGTCGGTGATTACGAAACGCCGCTAGAGCCGGGTGATGTGTTTACCATTGAGCCGGGGATTTATATTGCGCAAGAAAATCTAGGCGTGCGCATCGAAGATGATTATGTCATGGCCGATGACGGCGCTGTCTGTCTCAGTTACCAGCTGCCTAAAGGGGCTGATGAGATTGAGCATCTTATGCGGGGTGCGTAGAATAAATAAATAAGGGAAGGAGATTTGAAAGCAACTTTCAAATCTCCTTCCCTTATTTATTTATTCTTTTACTCTACTTGTCTGCTACTCTACTTGTCTGTTGTCTTCGTACCAATCTTTTGAAGAGCTTTGTTTTCTGCATCGTCTAGCTCTGCGGTACTACAGCCATATGTCTTTGCAACCGTAGCAAGTTGATCCAGTACGTTTTCTGTATATTGTTTATACCATGCACCATAAGCCTTCCCTGCCCTCTTGGCACGGTCAGCGTCACGCTCACCTCGCGCAGCTGCTTGTTTAATAGTATTCAAAGTTTCCTGATAATGCATCTCCTTGCATGCCTTAACATACGCATTAAGCGCATCTGTCTTTGATCGGATTGAGACTGTTGCATGGCCATACCATTGCTGGGCGTCTTTTTGTTTTCTGGCCGCCACTGCATTGTCTAGCTCTGCAGTACTATAGCCCAACTTCTTTAGATTTGTAGCATTCATGTCTAAGCGATTTCCATACAATGTGCACTCCTTAATCAAATCATCCATAGCTATGCCATTGTCAATCTTATGTCGCAGCACATTGTCTATAGTCAGCACCTCATTAACATACTCAGCAAGTGCCTCTGCCTTTGACTGGCTTGAGGCTTGTTCATTTGAGCTTTCTGAGAATGCACTGCTTGTATTGTTATTTGAACTATTTGTACTTGGGCTTGATGTCTGTGTGTTTACATTATTGTTATCGCTATTGCTGTTTAGTGTCATATCATAGCTACTGCGTGTGCTGGCATCAGACAGGTTTACATATGCATCTGCAATGGCCTCTATGTAATCTGGATCTGGATTCTTACCTGAATGCTTCTTATCTAGATGCC
>JABCZU010000044.1 GCA_013289515.1 Candidatus Babelota bacterium
CAACGGCTGACATAAGAAAAGCTTACCATAAGCTCGCCCTAAAGTGGCACCCAGATAAGAATCCAGAGCATAGAGAACACGCTGAAGCACGGTTCAAAAAGATTGGAGCTGCCTATGAAACCCTGTCTGATGCCGATAAACGCAGAGACTATGATATGACACTACCCAATAATAATAATAATAATAATTCAAACACACAGACTTCAGGTTCAAGCTCAAGTACAAATAATAATGCAAGCAGCTCATCCTCTTCTGGAAGCTCAAATGCACAGGCATCAAGCCCATCAAAGGCAGACGCGCTTGATAAGTATATTAATATGGTGCTGATGCTAGATGATCAGACGCTTTATAGTATAATGAGACATACAGATATTGATTATGTCGAACGCTGCTGGGGCTACATGACGCTACTAGGTCCTCTTGCTACGGCTGCAAAGGCCGCTGGTTACAGTGCTGAAGAGATAGACAATGCGGTAGCAGTTGCGCAATTAAAGCGCGACACGGGGGTATATGGCATGGTTACGCCCCCAAACTATCCAAAGGCAGATAGACTTCATTCATATGCTATGGCAAGGGCAGTGATAGATTTCCGGTCTGAATTGAGGCGGTTTAAGCTAATGGCTGCACGACAAATGAATGACACAGCCTATGCCTCGAGCGTAAACAAGACTTATAATACATGGAAACAACAATTTGAAAAGGACATACTGGAGCCACTTGCTACAGCTGCAAAAGCAGCTGGCTGTAGTACCGAAGAGCTAAACAATGCATATGAGACTGAAATACTTAAGTAGATTTTTAATAGGGCGGGTGATTTGAGGGCACAGCTTCCAAATCACCCGCCCTCATTTATTCTACGCACCCCGCATAAGATGCTCAATCTCATCAGCCCCTTTAGGCAGCTGGTAACTGAGACAGACAGCACCGTCAAAAGTGAGATCTATTTTTGACCAAGTTCTTTAGTTTTCCACAAAACCTGGGTGCCATTATCGGTCTTATTAAAGGTTATGCCAGCCAGAATAATTTTTTTAGTTTTAAGTATCTCGTATGGCTCCCAGTAACGCTTTTCCTCGATCTGAGCTAAAGCAATTTCTGGGGTGCCATCTCTTTTGAACTCGACCACAAATGTATATTTTGTGCCCTCCATCAAAAGGTCCATAAAGCCTTTTTCAGTGGCCACTTCAGTAGCCGGTCGTTTACCAAAAAGAACGCAGACCATAAAGAAGACTTGTTGATAGAACTTCTCAAGGTTGACGCGGATATTGTGGGGCACCAGTTTAATAAAATCTTCAAGGTGCTTACAAAAGAGTCCAAGATCATCAGCAACAAGCGCCTTGCGAAACCTATCACCAAACTCACCAAAGTTTTCAGGTGTAATACCACCAACAAACTGCATGATTTGTTCCGTCATTGAGTAGCGAACTTCTTCATTAGGATAGGCAACCTTGTAGCCACGTTTGTTTGCATCATAGTCCGATGCAAAGGTCAGATAGCCAGTTTGCAATAGCAGAGTTCTGTAATTTTGATAATAGAGATCAAGGGTAAATGAATCTAGGCTTGATTCTGCTAAAAAGGAGCCTTCAATCGTTTCAATGTCAACGGCGATGTGTGGATTTTTCTCAATAAATTTAATCAAAAACGTTGGCGTACCGCTGGTAAACCAATGGTTACGTAACGCAAATTTGGTTAGACAATTATGTAGCGAAAAAGGGTTATAGACCTTAAGATTGTCATCTGTAAATCGATAACCATTATACCATGTTTTCAAGACCTGACGTGTCTGATCATAATTTTCCTGACGCTTATTAGCAAATGCTTGGATGTGCTCGCCCAAATACTTATCGACTTCTTGGTCAGTATAGCCAACCAGTGCCGCAGCCCGTACGTCATACGTTATATCTTCCAGATTGTTAAGATCAGAAAATAGTGCAACCTTGGAAAATTTGCTGATGCCGGTGATAAAGATGAAGTGTATATCTTTATCGACAACGTCTCCTTTGAGGGTGCCATAAAAATTTCTCAATTCAGCGCGGACGGGCTCAATATGGCTTGGGGTATCAATAAGATCAACAATGGGCTTATCATATTCATCGATAATAATAACCACCGGACCAAATTTAATTGCAAGAGCGTTGATAAGCTCAGCAAACTTTTCCTTGAGTTGTTGTTTAGTCAGAACTAAACCACTGGCTTTAGCATGATCATCAAGTGCACTATGCAACCCCTTTATCAACTCATCAGCATTCTGATGGCTAATTCGGCTAAAATCAAACCGAATTATAGGCCGTGCTACCCACTCATAATCACTCTGGCCAATCCACAAATTCTTAAAAAGCTCCTTTTGCCCGCTAAAAATTGCGTTAAGTGTTGAACAGGTTGTCGATTTGCCAAAACGGCGGGGGCGTGAAAAGAAGTAGCGTTTTTGGTTGTCACCCTTAAGCAACTGGTATAGAATCTCTGTTTTGTCAACGTATAAAGTATTGCCTTTAACGAGGTTTTCAAAGGTTGAAACACCAATTGGTAAGTCTTTCATGGGACACTCCGCTTAAATTTTATGAACTTTACTGTAGCCATCCAGGATTTAGGTTAGAATCGAACCTGTTCTACAGTATACCAGATTTTATCGTTGTGCCCTACATTGGGCAGAGTCCTGAGACAAAAAATGGTGGCCCGCACAATTACCCCAACCGCCACCCCGCCCAAAGGCCGTCCAGATCATACATCCTCAACAAAAGTTAAAAAATAATCTCAAAAACTGTTGACACCCCCCCCAATAAAAATTACAATTAGAAACGTAACATGGTGTTACATGCTATAAATCTGACATGTAGTCAGGCTAAGCGTATGTCAAATAACCTTTTTTTAGAAGGATTTCATTATGTCAAAGACAAAAAATGTGCTCATAGTAGCCACCTGTAGCCTATTGAGTGGATATTTCAGTACAATACACTGCATGAACAAGGGCAATTGGGCTCGATCAAATCCATCTAGCTCGTCCAGTTCAAGTTCATCATCGTCTAGCTCATCGCAAGCACCAAACCAACACGATATTGAGGATGTCATCAATGCGATTAAATCTGGAAATTTAGAAGCTGTCAAAAACTTGATGGCGGCATTTAACGTTGGGCCACGAGCCGAATCATCGCGATTAGGTACGACTGTAGCGACGGTTGCGTTTGATGAAAGGACCAAGCGCAAGTCTAAAGTGTTTGATGAAATTTTTCGATTTATTACACAAGATTTAGCAATACAAGAAACCTACAAGAACAACAATAGCAATAATAATCATGCGTCAGGCTCTTCTTCATATCAACAGCCACCACCACCATCATATGAAGAATCTGAATCGTACCATAACAACAACAATAGAAATAATGCACAAAACTCATCAAGTTCATCATCAAGCTCTTCCAGTTCAAGCTCAAGTTCATCATCGCCAAAGACTAATGCGTTTAACGCCTATGTCAGGGCAAGGGTTGCTGCAGATGTTAAGGATGAAAATGACCCTGCTCGAAGCCGCTATGGATCGTCACAAGCTTATAGGGAATGGCATTCACACCATTACAGGCACACGCTGCAGCCACTTCGTCATGCTGCCTTAGCAGCTGGTTGTAATGCTCGTGAGCTAGAGGATGCTGTAAACGCCGCACGAGAAGACAGATATAGAGCATATGCTAGAGATCAGATGGGATGGAGTGAACAACAAATAGCTGATGCTGGTGCTGGGGGTAGGGCGGGCATATCTTCTAATCTAGGCTGGACGGTAGAGGATGAGCGGCAAAAAAGAAGAGATCAAAAAAAATAAACATCATCACCATTTTAAATAGGTCAGGAGATTTGAAAGCGCAACTTTCAAATCTCCTGACCTATTTTTACTACGCACCCCGCATAAGATGCTCAATCTCATCAGCCCCTTTAGGCAACCGGTAACTGCGACAGACAGCGCCGTCATCGGCCATGACATAATCATCTTCAATGCATACGCCTAACTTTTCTTGGGCAATATAAACCCCCGGCCCATTTGAATTTTTACGTTTGATTGACTTTCTTGGCAATTGTAATTACAATGTAACTATTGTTAAGACAGAAAGACTAAGAACGGATCAATATGAAACTTCCATTAGTTCAAATCGGTAACTCACTTGGGATAAGGATTCCCAAGGCGCTGTTGCAGCAGTGCAAACTAGAAAAAGTTGTTACCGTTACCATCGTAAATGGCACGTTAGTGTTATCTCCTGTCAATGGCGTACGTCAGGGTTGGGCTGAATCTTTTAAGCAAATGGCACAGGCGGGCGACGATGTATTGATAGACGCTGATCGTACACCTTCAACCTTTGATCAGGATGAATGGGAATGGTAGTGGTTTGTCGATTTGATGTGTTTCTCATTGCTCTAGACCAAACAGAAGGGCATGAAATCAATAAGACGCG
>JABCZU010000045.1:0-392 GCA_013289515.1 Candidatus Babelota bacterium
GTATTGAACAGCACACCCTGATGTTGCCATCGCAGATTATTGAAGATGTTTTTGGTTCTGTTCCTGGCATTGTCTCAATTGGCGGTCCCAATTTTGCCAAAGAGCTGGCGCAAAAAAAGCTGACAGCTACCGTGGTTGCATCGCGCGATGCTGGCAAGGCACAGGAGATTGCAAAGCTGCTGCGCAACGATTATTTTGTACCATTCATTTTAGATGACCAGCTTGGTGTGCAGCTATGCGGTGCGCTCAAAAATGTTTTAGCGCTTGCCACTGGTATTGCTCAAGGTGCTGGATTGCAAGAGAATGCTCAAGCGTACCTGTTGACCAAAGGGCTTGAAGAGATTGCAACGGTGTGTAAAGATTTAGGCGGCAACCCACAAACGGCCTATGGT
>JABCZU010000045.1:402-2618 GCA_013289515.1 Candidatus Babelota bacterium
AGGGCTTGGTGATATGATTGCCACGTGCACCGGCTCGCTGAGTAAAAATCTAAAAGCCGGTCAGTTGCTAGGCAAGGGAGTTGGTGCTGATCGTCTTACTGATCATATGCCGACGCTTCCTGAAGGCGTTAATACGATGCAATCATTGCATGAGCTTATACAAAAGCATTCGCTGCAATTACCGTTAAGTAGCGGTCTGCACCAGGTTGTGTTTGGGCAAAAATCGCTTGCTATGTTGTTGGCCTCGCTGCCTGCCTGAAGGTTTCTTGCTGGTCGCATACCGCACAAATCGAACGCCATGCTTCTCCAGCGACCGCTTCAGTTCAAAATATTCTCGCCATGCCCCTTTGCCCAGTTCTTCATCAAAGAAGGGCAGCCAGACCATCTCTACAAAGCAGGCACGCGCAAGGTGCCTGGCAGCAATAAATGTTCTGTACGACGGCTTGCTGATGCGTAGTTCTTTAACGCCCATGCTGCCATAGTGCTTAATAAGCCATGGCTTGAGCGTATAATCAATAACTTTTTCTGGGCTTGCTGCCTTGGCAAAAAAACCTTCATCAACCACGATCAATTCATTACTCACAAGACGGATAACATAGAGCGAGTCGTCCAAGCGCCTGGTGCACGGTTCTTGCGCACGCTGATAGTGGTAGTGGCCAATGCAGAGGCCGTACATAGCCACCAGCAGGCAGCTCATGCTGAGAATTCTTTTGAGCGGGGTATTGCAATATCGATTGCTAATCACCATAAAGCCAATCAGTGGCATAGCAATCAGCAATACCACCGGCGGCTTTGCGCATGGTATAAGCCATGCTTTGCTGCCATACGAGAGCAGATGGTGCCAGGCGCCGGTTATACATTCTAAGGCTTGCACTAAAAGTTTGTTTGGTACTCCAACCAACTGTGTAAAAAAGAGGAGCGAGCTCACCATTAAAAAAGCAATGAGAAAGGGCGGGAAGACCAGGTTGCCAAGAAAGGTTGCTCCTGAGCATGGCAGTCCCCAACTTACTAAAATGGGAAACGAGACGATGGTGATGGCCAGCTGTGATTGTATAAAGTTGGTCAGATAGGAGCTCATCCCATTAATTAAAGATGTAAGTTTCCCACTATGGCGTCCCCAGCCTACGCACCCCTCCATCGGGGCGAACGGCTTTTTAGCGCCGGTTTTAGTTTCCACGATTAATTTCTGTCGGAAACGTTAAGAAAAAGTGCTTCCAAAATAAATCATTGCTGCCCGGTTGTGGCGGTTTTTTAAGCGCCTTAAGCGTGTGCGCCATGCGGCCCTTGAGTAATTGTTGCCGATCTGCATCACCGTCTAGCATGGCTTTACGCATGTGCTCAGTGAAGGTAGCGAGCAATGATTCTAGAAGCTGGATAGTTTTAGATTCAGACAGCTGTTGTTTCTTTATTTCCTGTTCAAAGCCAAAAGGATCACGTCGTTTGTCTTCTTGAAAAAAATATATCAGCAGGGGATGCTGAGTGCTTGACCACACGTCTTGGCTTGCGGTTGCATCGCCTTTTTCTACGATTAAACAGCGCGAGGCAATAGTCGGCAAAATGGCTTGGCTGTTTGAGGTGAGCAATAGAAAAAAATAACCTGTTGGTGGCTCTTCCAGAACCTTAAGCAACCTGTTTGCCGTTGTGGTGGTAAGCGTATCGGCATTATCCAAAACAAAGAAAAACAGAGCTCCTGCATCAAGGCTGAAGCGTATGCGGTCAAAAATGATGGCGATGTCATCAACCGTATAATCTTTTTCAGGGCTGATCCAGACAATAGTGGCATGCTGGCGCTGTTTGATCTTTTTGCACTCAGAACAAAAACAGCCTAAGGTGGGCGCATTGCCTTGAGCCACCTGTTTACAAAAATGTTCTTGCAAGACGAGTTGTACATGGTCGCTGACCTGTTCTTTGTTGCCGACAATTAATTGTGCAGGGACGCATGATTGATTATTCATAGCAGATAGTGCGTTTCAATTTCTTGTATTGCTTTATGAGCAAGTTCTTCTGGTGCATGGTTGCCATCTAAGATCATGATTGTGGTGGCGTCCTTGCTTGCAAAGATTTCATCGTACCCTTTGCATACGCGATTCCAGAAATCAATTTTTTCCTGTTCAAATGAGGTTAAGGCCTCATTGCGCTTCAGGACGCGCTGAAAAGCTGTTATTGGATTAATGCGAACGTAAAAGGTAAGGTCTGGCCTGATCGATTGCATAGCC
>JABCZU010000045.1:2628-3115 GCA_013289515.1 Candidatus Babelota bacterium
TAATCATATCGATATCAAGGCCGCGGCCATATCCCTGGTAGGCGATTGATGAGTCGGCAAGCCGATCAGCAATAACAATAGTGCCTTTTTTTAGTTCAGGAACCACCAGTTCATGAAAGTGCTGAGCACGGTCTGCAGCGAATAGCAGGTATTCTGCCATGTCGCAGGTTATAGCCTTTTGCGTGTGCAAAATATGACGCAGCTCTTTGCCAAGCGCGCTGCCGCCAGGCTCTTTTGTTAAGATGCTTTGACGATTAAGCGCATGAAAGTGCTGATAGATATTGTTGGCTAGGGTTGATTTGCCTGAGCCATCAATGCCTTCGATGGAGATGAGTATGCCGTTGTAGGTGTTTTTCATTGTACAAAATTAGCTTAATGGCCGTTTTAAAAAAAACTTAGTGGCGCTCGTCCTGAGCTTGTCGAAGGACAGGAGCGCAAAAATATTTGCTCGCTTTAGGCGCTCATATGGTTCGACAAGCTCACCACG
>JABCZU010000046.1 GCA_013289515.1 Candidatus Babelota bacterium
GTCAATCTTGTTGATAGCAACAATGATGGTAACCCCGGCTTGCTGGGCATGCTTAATTGCTTCAATGGTTTGCGGCTTGATGCCATCATCAGCTGCTATAACCAAAATAGCAATATCGGTAACCTTAGAACCGCGACTGCGAAGATAAGAAAATGCTTCATGGCCAGGCGTGTCTAAAAAGACAATTTTGCCATGAGAGCTATCCACTTCCCATGCACGGATATGGTGTGTAATACCACCCTTTTCAGTAGCGGCAACATTCATTTTGCGAATGTAATCAAGTAGCGTTGTTTTGCCATGGTCAACATGCCCCATAACGACAACAACAGGGGGACGGAAGGTGCCCGTCATTGCGGCAGGTAGTTCTGATGACGCTTGTCCGGTAGCAACATTTGGCATTTTAACGGTAACGGCAATACCAAAGTGTTGACCTAATGATTGGATAACATCAGTCCCAAGCACATTATTTCTATTACAAACCATGCCTTTTTTAAGGAGATCAAGAATTAGCTCGCTTGATTGTTTATTGAAAAGATCAGCGACCTGGCAGAGCATCATGCTGCCCGCTACGGTAACTTGCGTTACCGGCCCGCGACGTTCTTCTTGTTGTACAACTTGTTGTCGCGGCTTTCTACGACGTCGTCGACGTGCAGCTGGCTGTGCCTGACCTATTGGTAGGTGCGAGAATTGTGTTGATTGTAGCAATTTTTTAATACGCTCCTGTTCACGAGCCTCTTGGTCTTCAACGTCTTCTTCATACGTTGAAGGGCGCGTTGGCGCGACAACATTTGGCATAGAACGCAATGGCGGAACAGGAATATTATTTTTAACGTCGGTGGAAGATAGGGGTGTTATTTTCACAGTACTTTTCTCTTGTTGCAATGATTGATTAGATGGTACTTGCTGTTTAGAAGCTTGCCCTTCGTAGCCCTTCGTCCCTCGATACGCCTCGCCGTGCTCGGCACTCGGGATGACCGGGGCTGAGTAGGGGCGAAGTAGGGCTGTAGGCGGCGGATTTGTTGTAGGCGCAGATGCTGCCAGTTGTCCTTTAAAGTGTTTTTTCATCAACGCTGCCGTTTGATCAGAAACAATAGTCATATGATTGGTAGCAGGAAAACCGCCATCTTTCAGGACTATTAACAGCTCTTTACTTTGAATACCGAGCTCTTTAGCTAATTCATATACGCGCATTATTTGTTCCTATACTGGCAAGGAATCAATTATCTTCTTCATCGTCATTTTCCGCAAAAAGATTCATATCTTCCTGTGGGCTAGACAGATCTTGCAGTTGAATTTCAAGCCCTACGAGCTTGGACGCAAGATTAATATTTTGTCCCATTTTTCCAATAGCAAAAGATCGTTGATCAGGAGCAAGCCAAACGACGGCCTTATTACCATCAACAACCTCTACCTTGTCAACCTCTGCTGGCTTCAGACTGTAACGGATCAACTTTTCTATAGTATCGGTCCATTGGATAAGGTCAATTTTTTCTTGACCAAGTTCACGCAAAATGGGCTTAATCCGTGCGCCACCTACACCAACACACGTACCAACTGGGTCAATCTCTTTTCTGGATGACGCGACGACAATCTTGGTTTTGTATCCAGGAATACGCACAATATCTTTAACTTCTACCAACCCCTCAAAGACTTCTGGTATTTCAATTTCCAACAATTTTTTAACAAAGTCCGTTGAGGCTCTATCGAGCAGAAGTTGGTAATCGCCGCGTGCGGCCTGATACACTTCCTTAAGTAGTGCTTTGATAGGGTGACCAATTTTAATAATTTCACCAGGCCCTGTATTGTCTTGAGGCAACAAGGCTAACACCTCATTAATTTTAACCGCATAGCCGGCGTGTTCTTTTTTATGAACAATGCCAGTAACAATAGTGCCCTCTTTGTCTTTGAAGTCGTTGTAAACGGCCAGTTGCTCAAGATCACGAATCTTACTTGCAATGACCTGCTTGGCTGCCAGAATCTCAATACGCCCGATACCCTCCTCAAAGGGAACGTTTAGCGTTTGATCTGGTTGAATAGCTGGGTCAATAATGCGTGCTTTACGCATAGAAACTTCATGATCGTCATCAACAACAGAGGAGACAGCCTTTTTTTCTGCAAAGACCTCAACATTGCCGGTCTTGCGATTAAAGATAACATGAAAGGCAACGTCCGGGTATTTTTTTACGTAGGCTGCTTGCATGCCTTCGCACACAATGCCGATCACTTTTTCTCTATCAAGGCCACGTTCTTCGACAAGACCCTCAATGACATCAGTAAGATTCACAGTATTTTAACCTTTGCAACAGAGTAATGCGCCCTAGGCGCTTGTATAACAAGAAGAAGGCGGAAAAATAACACGCAAGGAGTCTTAAGTGTAGCAACAAACCAAAAAATGTGAAGAGCAGACTCTCCTTTTTTTAGATCCCCCCTAAACTGGAAGGCTTGGGTGGTTATTATTACTCTATATATAAATATATAAAATAATAATAATAGGCGACGCCTTTTTTGTTGATAACTTTGTTTTTTTGTAATCAATCAGTTGATCTGATCGATAGATAGTCGCAAATTTTTTTTGTTGATAACATGTTGATAACATGTTGATAACTTTGTGGATAACTTTGTGTCGTGGTCAAAATGACGACTGGTGAACA